>JBFIEB010000011.1:0-21462 GCA_041603555.1 Vicingaceae bacterium | reverse complement strand
GATACTAGGAGTAATGGCTATAGATGAAATAATGGATTTCAAGAAAAAGCATTTACTCTTAATCTTTTTGGTTCCATTAATACTGTTGGTGTATATGTTTCAAAGTTTTGCTCATTTAAATTATGGATTGCACCTAAGTGACGGACTAAATGGAACGGAAGAGATTGAAAATTGGAAACCACTTATTTTCACTATAATTATTACAGCTTTTTTAATCATACCATTAAAGAAGAAACATTATTTAATAAGTATAGCTGTTGTTTCATTAATGGTTGGAATTACATCTATTACTACCAGAAAAATACAGCCTGAAGAAAGAGCCGTAAAAAAAGCAGCCAAGTGGTATGCCAACCATATAAAATTGAATAACAATCCTCAGACAGCTCAAAATCAAATTTTTAGCGATACCAATCGGGTGGCTTGCGGACATGCCTTATTTTATTATTATTTAGGGAAAAATAAATATGATTTCGTTAAACCAGCTATTATGACTTATTTGGATCAAGAGACTATCGATACTTTAGGTAGAGGTGATATAGTTGTTTGGGACTCTCATTACGGAGATAGAAAAGAGGTTGCAACAAGCCAACCTTATCAATACTATGAGGACAGCCCTAACTACCAAAGAATACAATACTATCAGTCAACAGACAACCGATTTACTATTGTTTTTTTCCAAAAATTGATAAACTAAATATTTTACATTTTTTAACGTTTACAATGAATTGTTTCAAACAAGTTAATCTTATATTTGCCGAATGTTAAAAAAGTGGGGATATTTAATAATAGTAACAGCCATAATTTCTGCAAGTTGTAGTAAGTATCAAAAATTACTTAAAAGTTCAAATATGGACTTAAAGTACGAGGTAGGAATGAAGTACTATGATGATGAGAAGTATGAAAAAGCAATGGCTTTGTTTGAAGAGTTGATTCCATTGTTTAGAGGAACAGAAAGGGCAGAAAAAGTATATTATTGTTATGCCTATTGTAATTATCATCTGAATCTACTTTATTCTGCTTCCTATCATTTTAAAAAATTCTCTGTAACTTATCCATTGAGTAAGCATGCTCAAGAAACACTTTTTATGTATGCATATTCCAATTACCTATTATCGCCCATTCCAACATTAGACGCTTCTGATACAAAAAGCGGTATAAACGCCTTACAGTTGTTTATTAATACTTACCCTGAACATGAATTGGTAGATTCCAGTAATGTGCTAATGGATAAGTTGAGAGCTAAATTAGAAGTGAAATCTTATTTAAATTCGAAACAATATTTTAAAATATTTAAATTTAAAGCAGCTATTATATCTATTGAAAATACATTAAAAGATTTTCCTGAGACAAAGTATAGGGAGGAGTTAACCTTTTTAGTACTTAAATCTAATTTTTTACTAGCAGAAAATAGTGTTAAAGAAAAAAAGTTGCAAAGAATTAACGATACTATTGATGCTTATTATACCTTTGTAGATGCTTACAAGGAAAGTAAGTATTTAAAAGAAGCTCAAACTATCTTTACAAAGGTGAGCGAAATGAGAAACGATATTAAATTAAAAAATTCATAATGATTAACTTTAAAAATACAAATGCTGAGACAACTACGGTTACTAGAAACATGGATGAGATTGAAGAAGTAACGGGTAATATATATGAATCGTGTGTAGTTGTATCGAAAAGATCAAACCAAATAGCTGTTGATTTAAAAGAAGAATTGATTGGTAAATTAAATGAATTTGCATCAAACACTGATAACCTTGAAGAAATCTTTGAAAATAGAGAGCAAATAGAAATTTCAAGGTTTTATGAAAGACTTCCTAAAACTAATGCAATTGCGTTAAAGGAATTCTTAAACAATGAAATTTATTTTAGAATGCCTTCTGACTCAGAAGAAGAAAAATAACCACCATTAAATGTTTAGCGGTAAGAACATCCTTCTTGGAATTTCAGGGGGAATTGCAGCATATAAAACCGCAAATCTTGTAAGATTATTTAAAAAATCAGGAGCTAACGTACAAGTTATAATGACTCCTGATTCAAAAGAATTTGTCACCCCTTTAACATTAGCTACCTTATCAGAGAATCGAGTATATTCAGAATTTTCTGATGAGGAAACTGGAGAATGGAATAACCATGTTGAATTAGGTTTATGGGCAGATATATTTATTATAGCTCCTGCAACAGCCAATACAATTGGTAAAATGGCAAGTGGATTATGCGATAATTTGTTATTGGCCACTTATCTATCAGCAAAATGCCAAGTTTTTGTAGCTCCAGCCATGGATTTGGATATGTATAAACATGGGTCAACTACTAATAATCTTCAAAAACTTACTGAACATGGTGATAAAATAATAGATGCCAAAGTTGGAGAATTGGCAAGCGGTTTAGTTGGAAAAGGTAGAATGGAAGAACCTGAAGAAATTTACAATTACATTAACAATTATTTAAAAGAAGGACTATCATTGTCGGGAAAAAAAGTATTGATTACAGCAGGCCCTACTTATGAGCAAATTGATCCTGTACGCTTTATTGGTAATAACTCTACCGGGAAGATGGGGTTTGAATTAGCGGAAAGGGCTAATAAAATGGGAGCCGAAGTAACCTTAATAACAGGTCCAACAAATTTAACTACTGGGAGTAAATCTATTCATAGAGTTGATGTGAAATCTGCGCAAAATATGTATGACGCGGTTTTTAAGTATTTTAAGAATTCCGATATTATTATAATGGCTGCTGCAGTTGCTGACTTTACTCCAACTGAAAAGCAAGAATCTAAAATTAAAAAAGGTAGCGATATATTAAAACTTAATTTATCTTCAACGAAAGATATACTAGGAGCACTAGGAAAAGTAAAATCAACTGCTCAGTTGTTAATTGGATTTGCACTAGAAACAGACAATGAAAAAGAAAATGCAATAAAAAAGTTGAATAAAAAGAATTTAGATTTTATTGTGTTAAATTCATTAAATGATGCTGGTGCTGGATTTGAGCATAATACCAACAAAGTAACTATAATTGATAAAAACAATATATTAGAAGAATATAAGTTAAAATCTAAATCAGAAGTATCAACAGATATTTTTAATAAAATCATATCTTTACTTTAGAGCATGCAACGATTTTTTAAAATATTATTTTTCTTAGTTTTTACTTGTTACTTTATAAATATAAATGCACAAGAACTGAATTGTAACGTGCAAATTAATTCTTCTCAAGTCCAAGGTTCTGATAAGAGTATTTTTGATGCTATGCAAAAAGCCATTTTTGAATTTATGAATTCTAAAAAGTGGACTAATAATGTGTATAAAAATTCTGAAAGAATAGAGTGTACTATAATGATTAATGTTACCGAACAAGTATCTACAAATCAGTTTAAGGCAACCATTCAAGTTCAATCTAGAAGACCTGTATATAGCACTTCCTATAACTCAACGCTACTAAATCACTTAGATAAAGATTTTGAATTTACTTTTAATGAATTTGATCCTTTAGTGTATTCAGAAACCACTTTTATTACTAACCTAACTTCAGTTTTGGCATTCTATGCAAACATTATCATTGCTTTAGATTATGACTCATTCTCATTAAAAGGAGGGACTCGTTATTTACAAATAGCACAGAATATAGTAAATAATGCACAAGGAGCTAGGGAAGCTGGTTGGAAGGCATTTGAGGGGGATGCTAACAGGTATTGGTTTGTTCAGAATCTTTTACATCCAAATTATGTTGCATTAAGAGAATGTATGTATAAATACCATAGGCTTGGTTTTGATGCTTTGGCTAAAAATGTGGATAATGGTAGGGCAGAGGTTTTAAAATCGCTTAAATTATTGGAAAGTGTTCATAACAGGGTTCCAATTTCTTTTCAATTGCGAGTATTTTTCAATGCAAAATCTAACGAAATAGTTGACCTTTTTTCTGAAGCACTTCCAAAAGAAAAAATAGAAGTTACAAATTTGCTCACTAAGATTGATGCAAACAATCTTAGTAAATACGAAAAAATTGCTAAAGGAAAATAAATGCTAAAACATTTATCTATAACCAACTATGCTATTATAGAAAGTGTAGAACTGGAATTCAATAATGGGCTTACTGTAATTACTGGGGAAACCGGAGCTGGAAAATCAATTTTATTAGGTGCGTTAACGTTAGTTCTTGGTGAAAGAGTAGATACATCTGTTTTAAACAATAAAGAAAAAAAATGTGTTGTAGAAGGCGAGTTTAATTTTAGTAAAGAAAAATTTACACCATTTTTTGATGAGAACGATTTAGATTTTGAAGAAACAAATATTATAAGACGAGAAATAAATGCTAGTGGTAAAAGCAGGGCATTTATTAATGATACTCCTGTAAGTCTGAATATATTAAAAAGTTTAGCATCACAACTAATAAATATTCATTCTCAACATCAAACACTTAATATTCAGAACAGTACATTTCAAATTAATGTTTTGGATGCATACAGTAAAGTGTATGAAGAAGTATCAGTATATACTAGAGAATACAATTCTTATCTTCAAAATAAAACTGAGCTTAATTGCTTGATTCAGGCCTCAAATAATTTGAAATCAGATTTTGACTACATTTCTTTTCAAGTGAAAGAGATTAATGAGTTAGCATTAAAACCTAACGAAAAAGAGGATATTGAAGCTGAACTACAGCTAATAAATAATGCTGAGGAAATTAAATCCGTATTGGAACACTCTAGTATTACTTTAATGAATTCTGAGAAAAATTTAGTAGCAGAATTAAAGTCGATATGCAATTCCTTTTCTAAAATAAGAGCATGTTCTGCTGAGTATGATATACTTTATGATAGGCTATGCAGTATAGGGATTGAACTTGAAGATATAAGTCATGAAATAACCAATTGCAATTCAACTTTAAATTTTGATACTAATAATTTAAATCAATTAAATAACAGAATAAGTAGAATATTTTCGATTGAACAAAAACACAACGTTTCTTCTACAGAAGAAATATTAAAACTGGCAAAAACACTTCAACAACAACTTGATCAAATTGGTTCACATGATAATGATATAATCGCATCTAGGAAATTAGTTGATGACCAAGAAAAAAAATTATTTGATATGGCTGCCAAAATTTCTAAAAGGAGAATTAGTTCAATTGATGATTTTAGTAAAACCATTGTGTCAAATTTAAATCAACTAGGGATGTCAGATGCTTTATTTAAGGTTGAGCATAAAAAATTAGAAAATTTAACTGAAAATGGAATTGATAAAGTAGATTTTTTATTTACAGCAAATAAAGGGGTAGAATTAAAAGAATTAAACAAAGCTGCTTCTGGTGGAGAACTTTCTCGACTAATGTTATCAATTAAATCAATCTTAGCAAGAAACAATAATCTTTCTTCAATTGTTTTCGATGAAATAGATTCGGGTGTGTCTGGAGAGATAGCTGATAAAATGGCAACCATAATGAAAGAGATGAGTAAAAATATTCAAGTAATTGCTATTACTCATTTACCACAAGTAGCTGCAAAAGGGGAGTGGCATTATAAAATCTATAAAGTAAATAAAAATGGTATAACAAAAACACTTTTGTCGCACCTTAGCGAAACAGAGAGAGTAGAAGAGCTGGCAAAAATGTTAAGTGGTAAAAAGATGACTTCTGTTGCTAGAGATAATGCTAAAGTCTTACTTAAAAACTAATGATAAGATATTTTATATTATTTGAAAGAATAATATTAAATTTGCTCTCATTCATTAAATAAAAACAATGAAATTAAAGAACAAATACTGTGTATTGGTGTTGCTTTTTCCATTGCTACTACTTTTTACCACAACTTTTACAAGCTGTGATCCGCATAGAGCCGGTTCTGTAATTAAAGGGCCTGGAGCTAAACAGAGATATCATCACAAACCAGCATCAGGAAAGGCGCCAAGAAAAAACAAATATTAATGTCATATAATCTTTTAAAAGGTAAAAAGGGAATTATTTTCGGAGCACTTAACGAAGATTCGATTGCTTGGAAAGTGGCAGAAAGAGCTCATGAAGAAGGAGCAGAATTTATTTTAACTAATGCTCCTGTCGCATTAAGGATGGGGCAGTTAGATCAATTAGCAAAAAATACTGGATCGGATGTGATTGCTGCAGATGTTACTTCTACGGAGGATTTGGAAAACTTATTTACCCGGACTCAAGAAAAATACGGCAAAATAGATTTTATTTTGCATTCTATAGGGATGTCTATTAACGTTAGAAAAGGTATTCATTATACTGAAAGCAATTATGAATTCTATCATAAAGCAATGGACATATCCGCGATTTCATTTCATAGGGTAATGAAAGTGGCAAAAGAAAAAGACATTATGAACGAGTGGGGGTCTATCCTAGCTCTTTCATTTATCGCTGCTCAAATGGCAATCCCTGGTTACAATGATATGTCTGACGCAAAATCATTGCTAGAATCAATAGCTAGAACTTTTGGCTATTATTATGGAAAAGATAAAAAAGTAAGAATAAACTCTATATCTCAGTCTCCAACAAAAACTACTGCTGGTGGAGGTATTAAAGGGTTTGAATCATTGTATAATTTCGCAGATGCAAACTCTGCTTTAGGAAATGCGCCTGCATTAGATTGTGCTAATTACTGTATTACATTATTTTCTGATTTGACCAAATACGTTACTATGCAAAACTTATATCACGATGGAGGATTCTCCTCTACAGGAGTTACTGATACCGTGATGAAATATTTTGAAAAATAACATCTACAAGCATAATTCAAAAAGCTACTGATTGATAACTTTTTTAATTAATCTTCATTATCTTCTTTGATGTCAGAACTTTTCTTTTTTCTTTGCTTAGAAATAGAAAACACAAGTTCTTCTGTAACATTATCAAGTTTAACATTAATAATACTTCCTTCACTAACTTTTGACTGAATAATTTCTTCAGCTAGAGGATCTTCCAAGTATTTTTGTATAGCTCTTTTAAGAGGTCTAGCACCATAAGCCGAATCAAAACCTTTATCTGCGATAAAATCTTTAGCCTCCTTAGATAATTTCATACGGTAACCTAACTCTTCAATTCTACCGTAAAGATTTATCAATTCAATATCAATTATCTTATGGATGTCTTCTTTTTCAAGAGAATTAAATATTACAACGTCATCAATTCTATTTAAAAATTCAGGAGCAAAAGCTTTTTTTAAGGCATTTTGTATCACACCGGCAGTATGTTCATCCACATTCTCTTTTTTAGAAGCTGTAGAAAAACCAACACCTTGGCCAAAATCTTTTAATTGCCTAGCGCCTATATTGGAAGTCATTATAATAATGGTATTCTTAAAATTAATTTTTCTACCAGAACTATCAGTTAATTGTCCGTCATCTAAAGCTTGTAGTAACAAATTAAATACATCTGGATGCGCTTTCTCAATTTCATCTAACAGTACAATAGCATATGGCTTTCTTCTAACTTTTTCAGTTAATTGCCCCCCTTCCTCATAGCCTACATAGCCAGGAGGAGCTCCTACTAATCTTGACACCGCAAATTTTTCCATATATTCACTCATATCAATCCTTATCAATGCATCTTCTGTATCAAATAAATACTTAGCCAAAACCTTTGCTAATTGAGTTTTTCCCACACCAGTTGGGCCTAAAAATATAAATGAACCAATAGGCTTATTAGGATCCTTTAATCCAGCCCTATTTCTTTGTATGGCTTTAACTACTTTTTTAACCGCCTCATTTTGCCCAATCACTTTATCATTGATTTCTTCATCCATTTTTGATAAACGATCTCCTTCTGCTTGGGCTATTCGTTGTGTTGGGATTCCTGTCATCATTGCTACCACTTCTGCTACATTATCCTCAGTAACTTCCTCTCTATGATTTTTAGTCTCATCTTCCCAAGCTTTTTTAGCAGTATTTAATTCTTTCAATAATGTTCTCTCATTATCTCTTAATTGAGCAGCTTCTTCATATTTTTGGCTACGAACAACGTGATTTTTTTGGTCTTTTATGTCTTCAATTTTCTTCTCAATTTCAATAATGTTTTTCGGAACTTTAATGTTGGTAATATGAACCCGAGAACCAGCTTCATCTAAGGCGTCTATTGCTTTGTCAGGTAAATGCCTGTCAGTAATATATCTGTCCGTTAATTTAACACATCCTATTATAGCTTCATTGGTATAATTGACATTGTGATGATCCTCGTATTTTTCTTTAATGTTATTCAAAATCTCAATCGTTTCTTCTACTGATGTAGGTTCAACAATAACTTTTTGAAATCTTCTTTCTAACGCACCATCTTTTTCTATATGTTGCCTATACTCATCTAAAGTTGTAGCCCCAATACATTGAAGCTCACCTCTAGCTAAAGCAGGTTTAAACATATTAGATGCATCTAAAGACCCAGAAGCTCCTCCAGCACCAATTATGGTATGTATTTCATCAATAAATAGAATAATGTCGGGGGATTTTTCTAATTCATTCATTACCGCTTTCATTCTTTCCTCGAATTGACCTCTATATTTTGTTCCTGCAACTAAGGAAGCTAAATCTAACGTAACAATTCTTTTTCCGAAAAGAACCCTCGACACCTTCTTTTGAGTAATTCTTAATGCCAACCCTTCAGCAATAGCTGATTTACCTACACCTGGTTCTCCAAGTAAAATAGGATTGTTCTTTTTCCTTCTACTTAAAATTTGTGAAACTCTTTCTATCTCCTTTTCTCTACCAACTATTGGATCAAGTTTACCATCTTCTGCATATTTTGTTAGATCCCTACCAAAATTATCTAATACAGGAGTCTTAGATTTAGAATTTCCTTTTGAAGCTCCTGAACTTCCCATAAATCCTTTTTCAGAATCATCATCTTCATCATCTCCGTCATCAGCAGGAGTATTTGGAAAATCAGCTTTTGGAGTTTCATCTTCCGCTACATTCAATATCATCACTTCATCTTTGACACTTTCATAATTAACATTTAGAGCATTTAATGCATTGGTAGCTATGTTGTCTTCCCCTTTTAAGATAGACAATAATAAATGTTCTGTACCAATTATATTGTTCTTTAAAACTTTTGCTTCTAAATATGTAATCTTTAAAACTTTTTCAGCTTGTTTAACTAGAGGAATATTAGAAAGCTGATTGTTTGATCCATTACCAACTTTTGTGGATGCCTCTATCTTTTTTCTCAACTCTTTTAAGTCAACACCTAAATTTGCAAGTATTCTTATTGCTAAACCATTCCCTTCTCTGATTATTCCTAATAGTAAATGTTCGACACCAATGTAATCGTGCCCTAATCTCAAAGCTTCTTCCTTACTAAATGTTATTACATCTTTAACCTTTGCTGAAAAATTTGCATCCATATTTTATCTGTTTTAAAAACTCAACTTCATTTAAAATTAGGATAAATTGAATTAATTCAAAAATAATAATAGATGTATTTATATAATTCTTAAAAAAAACACCTTTTTCAACAGAATTTTGTTAGTAAGTAAGCACCTTTTTTTCCATATTTTGATGATGATTTTGCTTATCTTCGAGGGTCTTTAAATAGATGGGATATTTCAATAAAATCTAGAAGAAAAATAACATAAAATATGGCTGAAGGAGAAAAAATAATACAAATAAATATTGAAGAGGAAATGAAATCTGCTTACATCGATTACTCGATGTCGGTAATAGTTTCAAGAGCACTTCCAGACGTAAGGGATGGGTTAAAGCCTGTTCATAGAAGAGTATTGTATGGAATGTTAGATTTGGGTGTTCGTTCCAATAGCGCATTTAAAAAATCAGCCAGAATAGTTGGAGAAGTTTTAGGTAAGTATCATCCCCATGGAGATACTTCAGTTTATGATGCCATGGTTAGAATGGCTCAAGAATGGTCGTTAAGATATATGCTGGTAGATGGTCAAGGTAACTTTGGCTCTGTAGATGGTGATAGTCCGGCTGCAATGAGGTATACTGAGGCAAGATTAAGAAAAATGGCTGAAGAAATGCTTGCTGATATTGATAAAGAAACAGTTGATTTTAGTCTAAATTTTGACGATTCATTACAAGAGCCTACTGTTCTTCCGTCAAGAATCCCAGCCTTATTACTTAATGGCGCTTCTGGTATTGCAGTAGGTATGGCAACGAATATGGCTCCGCATAATTTATCAGAGGTTATTGATGGAATAACTGCTTATGTAGATAATAGAGATATTGATATAGCAGAGTTAATGCAACATATAAAAGCACCAGATTTCCCAACCGGAGGAATCATTTACGGATACCAAGGAGTGAAAGATGCCTTTGAAACCGGGAAAGGAAGAATTGTAATGCGTGCTAAAACAGAGTTAGAGGAAACTAAGTCAGGTCGCTTTAGAGTAATTGTCACTGAAATTCCATATCAAGTGAATAAAGCAGATATGATTAAGAAAACTGCTGACTTGGTAAACGATAATAAAATTGATGGAATATCTGACATTCGAGATGAGTCAGATAGAACAGGAATGAGAATCGTTTATGAATTAAAAAGAGATGCGATTCCTAATGTGGTGCTAAATAATTTGTTCAAACAAACCGGTTTGCAAACTTCTTTTAGTGTCAATAATATAGCATTAGTTAAAGGAAGACCGGTTGTTCTGAATCTAAAAGATATTATTGTAGAATTTGTGGAGTTTAGACATGAGGTGGTTGTTAGGAGAACCACTTATGAACTAAGAAAAGCGGAAGAAAAAGCACATATTTTAGAAGGTCTAATTATTGCTTCTGATAACATTGATGAAGTAATTAAATTAATTAGGGCATCTAAAAGCCCAGATGAAGCAAGAGAGAAATTAATGGATCGCTTTAAGTTAAGTGAGATTCAATCTCGGGCGATTGTCGAAATGAGACTGAGAGCACTAACTGGATTAGAACAAGAAAAGCTAAGGGCAGAGTATGACCAATTATTAAAAACTATTGAAGATCTTAAAGATATTTTAGCTAATGAGCCGAGAAGAATGCAAATTATAAAAGATGAATTAATTGAGATTAAGGATAAATATGGTGATGAAAGGAGAAGTGAGATAGAATATGCTGGCGGGGATTTTAGTATAGAAGATATGATTCCTGATGAAACAGTGGTGGTGACAATTTCTCATTTAGGCTATATGAAACGAACCTCTTTAACAGAATATCGCTTGCAAAATAGGGGTGGAGTTGGTTCTAAAGGTACGGCAACAAGAGACGAAGATTTCTTAGAACAATTATTTGTGGCTACAACTCATAATTATTTATTGGTGTTTACTGAAAAAGGTAAATGCTTTTGGATGAGAGTGTTTGAAGTGCCAGAAGGAACTAAACAATCCAAAGGTAGAGCAATTCAAAACCTAATTAACATTGAGCCAGATGACAAGGTATTAGCATATATTAATGTTCAAGACATTAAAGACGAAGAGTATTTAAAGAGAGCAGCTACTCAAGAAGATGTGGATACAGAATTTGCTGAAAAAGTGGGTGACTTAGTGGATCAATACTACATTATTATGTGTACTAAAAATGGTACAGTTAAGAAAACTGCTTTAGCAGCTTATTCTAGACCAAGATCAAACGGTATCAACGCAATTACCATTAAAGAAGGCGATCAATTATTAGAAGCTAAACTAACAACTGGCTCTGATGAGATTTTGATGGCACTTAAATCTGGCAAAGCAATTCGTTTCAACGAGAAGAAAACTAGACCAATGGGTAGAAACGCTGCGGGTGTTAGAGGAATTAGGTTGGCAGATGATAAAGATGCAGTAATTGGAATGATTACTATACCAGAAACAGGCGATTCTAATGTATTAGTTGTATCAGAAAATGGATACGGAAAGCGTTCAGACATCGAAGATTATCGAGTTACAAATAGAGGAGGGAAAGGTGTTAAAACGTTAAATATTACTGAAAAAACAGGTAATCTTATTGCGATTAAGAATGTAACTGATAATGATGATTTAATGATTATTAATAAATCTGGAATTATTATTCGTTTGGCTGTTGAAGATTTAAGAGTAATGGGACGGGCAACTCAAGGAGTCCGTTTGATTAATCTAAAAGGAGATGACCAAATTGCTGCTGTTGCTAAAGTGGAAAAGACAGAAGAGGAAGAAATAGTGGAGGGAATAGAAAACATAGATACAAACCCTGATGAATCTGCAGAGATTCCTGAAAATACAGATTCGAAAGAAGACGAAAATGATAGTTCAGATACTTCTAATGATACTGATTCTGGCAAGGATGTTGATAATAACGATGACGAATAGTAATTTTACTGAAAAATAAGAATAGAGATGAGAAAATATATTTTAATAGTTAGTGCAATAATGATTACTTCAGTTGTTTTTGCTCAAAAAACAAAAGTACAAAGTGCATACAGTTATAACCAAGCATTTGAACGCAACAGAAAATGTTCTGAATTAAAGAGTGGTATAGAAGCCATTGATATGGCCATCGAACATGAACAAACCAAGACTTGGGCTAAAACATGGAAATATAGAGGAGACCTCTATTTTAATATAATAGCAAGTAAGGATAAGCTTTGTAAAGAAATAGATGTAAATGCTCTAGATAAATGTGCCGATTCTTATTTAAAAGCGTTGGTACTAAATTTTGATGATGCGGAACTAAAAAAATTAAATCTAGAAAAGGAAGATGGTTCGGATATGATGAAATTTCTAGGAGCACTTCAAAACAAAAGCAAAGTTGATGATGACTCCTATATTGCAGATATAATGGGTAGAAGATTTCCTGGTTTAGCGGGAGAATATGCTAATGCAGGAATAGGGCTATTTACAAAGAAAGACTATAAAGGTGCTCAGGATAAGTTTGGAAAATCAATGTTAATTAGTCAACTGACTGGTAAAATGGATACCATGATATTATTTAATACAGCTTTAGCATCAGAATATGCGGAGGATTTTGAAACAGCAAAAAAAACCTACGATGCACTTATAGCTTTGAAGTATAATATTGGAGGTAACGGGCCTGATTTATATAGGTCAATGGCTAGAATATATAAAAAAGAAGGTAATAAAGAAAAAGCAGCTGAATACATTAAAAAAGGAAGAGAAGCTTATCCTGATAACAATAACCTATTAGTTGAAGAATTAGAGGGTTACTTGCAATCTGGAGACCATGAAAAGGCGCTTGAAAACTTAAATATTGCTATAACGAATGATGCTGCTAATCCAGTTCTTTATTTTGCTAGAGGAACTGTTTATGAAAACGAAAAAATTAATAATAAAGATAAAGCAGTTGCAGATTATATAAAAGCATTAGAACTCGATCCTAATTATTTTGATGCTGCATTTAATCTAGGCGCTCACTATTTTAATACGGGTGCAGATAATATTAATGAATCTAATGACGTACCAATAAATGAAACTAAAAAATTCAATGCTCTAAAAGCAGAAGCCAAGAAAAATTTTGAAGCAGCTGTTCCTTACATAGAAACTGCGCATAAAGTTAAACCTTCTGATGTTGATACAGGGAATATGCTTATTAAGCTCTATACGCATACAGAACAGTACGAAAAAGCTAAAGAGATAAGAGCAAAGTTTGAGTGATTTTAACATCTAAAAAGCCAAGTAATATAGGCTCACAATACAAATACATATTAGTGTAATACCAATATAGGCAGCAGGTTTGTCCTTAGTTCTAATCGAGCCTATAATGTACATTATTCCAAATAAAAAGGATAGGACGCCTATAATAGACATCAATAAAAACATGGCTGTTGAAATATCTCCACTCATCTTAAAAATCAACTCTCCCTCTAGCTCTAATACCCAATCCTTCAACTCCAAAAGTACTTCCGATATTTGGGTTATCGAGATAAGTTACTCTTTGTAATAATTCAAGTCTGAAAAACTTTAAAAAATTCATAATACCAGCACTAACTTCAACATAAGGCAATCCTTTATCAAATGAAAAAGTAGATTGATTACCATCTATGTACACAGGGAATCTATATAAATCCGGATGTAAAGCCGGATCATTATTTGGTGTTAGATTACCATACAAAGCTTTAAATGAGATTACTTCCCTCCATTTTAGTCTTTTAAACAATGGAATTTTATTAAAGAAAAAACCATTGAAATAATGAGTTATTTTTAAACTAACATATTCATCACTTAAAAACTCCATAAAATTCATCATATTAAAAGATGTTTCTTGTAAAAAGAAGGACTGGTTGGCTTGAGGTAAATTCAATAGAGGATAAGGAACCGTTCCAAAAACTTTACCACTTTCCACTTCTGTATCTGTAAAACCAATTTGGGCCATATAAAAGCGTTTAGTGATTTGTCCAGCGAGTCTTGAAAATTGGTATTGACCTTTTGTCAAACCATCTACTCCTTGACGGAAATTCAATCTAAAAATGGGGTATTTATTTGGGAAAGGCAATCGGTAATTTTTACCTTGATAAAATTGCTCGTTAGGAGCAAACCTTAAATTCACATCAAAAGCATCTGTTCTAATCATATTTACCAATGAAGAATCAACTCCGGTAGGCTGAAAAGTCAGCCTGCCTAATGGCTCTTGTTCCTTGTATTCATATATTAAGTTATATGAAAAACCGTTATGATGCTCTTTATTATAATCTAGATTAAATGCACTAATAAATAGCATTTGATCCGTTGCACTACGTTGAAATGATAATAAGAAGTTGTCATCATTTATAAATTGCAAATCTTGACCTGGGAAAATTGTTTCTTTTTGATATGAAACAAGTAACCTATTTTGCGGATTGGAGAGAAAATCATCATTGAAGGAATGGGTTAAACCAAAGTAAAATTTATATTCTTTATCTTTAAAGCCATAGGCCACATAGCTTTCGAACATATTTGTTTTACTGAATTTTTTGGTTGTTCGAAATCCTGTTCTGATACGAAACCCTTCTACGTCATTAAAACTATAAAATGAGGACACTGGACCAACTTCGATAGGGCCAAATTCTTTCCAACCTGAAATCACCAATAAGAAAATATCCATAGCTCGCTTAAACGCAGGTATATTTTGAATACTATCAATCATTATATAAACCCCTTCTTCCTGAGCTGTAAGTGTATCTGGCCTTGTGTCTACCCAAAAAGAATCAGTCTTATTGTCCATGCCTTCCTCTTTTATAATTTTTTCAACGTTATTATAAATATCTTTTCCCTTATCCTGATTAAATACAAAATCATCATAATTGGTAGTTTTTTTTCCGAACATCCCTCTGCCTTTTTTTGTGAAATTATAATCAATGACAAGCCTATCTTTAGACAGCATCCATACACTATCATGGTAGAGGGTGAACTCTTGTTCTAACTGCATGTCTTTAACAAAATTTAAATTAATTTCATCAGTAACACCCATTACCACTTTGGTGACAGCATATGTCAGTGAGTCATTCAGTATGTACATATTACCAACAAAAGCAAAATCAGCTTTATTCCTAGGGGTAAATGCTAGATTAATACATTCTAGCCCGTTTACTTCAGTAGTATCAATAATAAAATACTTATATATGGTAGGTCCTAAAGTTGAGATTGGACTTGTAAATTGATTTGACAATAAATCTATATTATTATCATAAATATCTATATCCTGATATAATTTATCCATAATAAAAGACATTCCATCATCATCAACGTAGCCCTCAAAACCTGTCATTTTTGTTCCATACTGATACTCCTTTAAAGCTTTAGGTTTTTTACGATAATACATTTTAGAAGCAGTTTCCCTCAGAAATATAGGAAGATAAGGCTTTCCATTAATTTCAGAAGTATCAATGTGATCAAGTACAATTTGAAATTTCTTTTTTAACCATCCTTTATTTAAAAATTCCTCTGTGATGTTGTTTAAATCTATTTCAATTTTTTCGTATTTGTCATACTCATAAAAATCTAGGGATTCTTTCCGGTTTTCGTTTTTATGATCGATTACCTCTTTAATAAGTTCAACTGCTGGATTACCTTTGTTTTTGTACCGAGTTTTTTCACCTTTAAAAACAAAAGTTTCTATTTCAATAGCATCTGTTGTTAGTAAAAAATCGATTGTTTGCGACTTACCTAATTGTACTGATTTTGTGGCAACCTTATACCCAACAAAAGAAGCTTGAAGGTTAGCCGTTCCCCATTGTGTTTCTAGAAAATATTTACCATCAAAATCTGTAGTTGTACCAACATTAGCACCTTTAAAAGAAATATTTACAAAAGGTAAGGGCTCTTTAGTTTTGGCATCTAAAACAGTGCCCTTAATTTTTGTCAGTTTTTGAGCGTTTATTCCAAAAGATAATAATACCCCAAAAAATGAAAAGAGGAAGATTCTTTTTATTTTAAAACCATTAATAATTCTATGGAAACAGAACTTTTTCAAGAGACCAAATTTACTATAAATTAATGTTATTAAAAGGTTTAAAAAGCTAATTATTTATGACTATTTTGGGGTTTGGTATAAGTCTTGATACCGACAATAAAAATAAATAGTTAAAGCTATATTTGACACAAATTAATGGACATGAAGTATTTTATTCTTATAACATTATTAATGCCATTTGTTGTTTTTTGTCAGGAAGATCTGTCTCATTTATCAAAAAAAGGAATTGATATTGAAGGACATATACCCAAAGGATTAATAATGGGGGACAAGGCTCCCGAAATTAATTTGGTAAGTACTAAAGGTAAACTAATAAAATCTTCAGAATTATTAAAAACCAAACAGTTAGTTATTATTTTTTATCGTGGCAAATGGTGTCCTGTTTGTGAAAAATATTTAAGTAATTTGAACGACTCTTTAAGTTATATTTTAGACAATGATGCTCAAGTTTTGGTTATTGGACCCGAAACATATGAAAATGCTGAAAAAATGGCAGATAAAACGAAGGCTGATTTTATTTTGATTCCTGATACTTCTATGCAAATTCAAAAAGCTTATGATGTAATGTTTAATGTTACTAAAAAATATCAAACAAAAATAAATACCTTTTTGCTTACAGATATAGCCAAAAATAACAATCAAAACCAAGCAAAGCTTCCTGTTCCCGCTACATACATTGTTGGACAAGATGGCAACATTAAATGGAGGCACTTTGATTACAACTATTCGAGAAGAGCATCTGCAAGAGAAATAATAGATAACCTCAAATAAAAGTTATTAATTCTCTTTTATATTTAGTCGGATAAACATTGTCAATTTTAATTGACTCACATCCACAAAAAACGGAATAGGATTGTAACTCTCTTGAAAATTTTAAATAAAAATCATCTGACGGATGGAATCCGTTTTCAAACCATAACCCCTTTACTGTAATGATTTTTGTTTTTCTATCTGCTTTAGCATCGAAACGAGCAACAAATTGGTCTCCATACAAAACTGGTAAGGAATAATAGCCAAACTTTCGTTTTTTCTCAGGGACATAACACTCAATTTGATAATCGAAATTAAAAATGTTTTTAATTCGTTTTCTTTGTATCAGGATATTATCAAAAGGAGAAAGAACGCTTACTTTTTTAGCAGCACCTACAGAGTTGCTAGAGCTTAGAAATTCAGGTATTGTAAAATATTCAATAGGAGAGGATATTATTTGGACACAAACTATTTTTTTATGTTCGACTAATTCATTCAATAGTTTTTTTATTGTAAGTTTAACCCCTTTTCTCAGATAGCAAATTTCATTCAAACTAACTAGGCCATGAGATTTTATTGCATTGAAAATTAGGTGCATACAGTATTCCTTTATATTCGGTCTGTTAACATCTACTCCTTGAGGGATTACATTTTCAGTAAGGTCGAATACTTTTTGAAAACCCTTACGGTTGCATATCATTAAACTTCCATCCATAAAAAGGTTAGTTAAAGCAATCTTAGCTGGTTTCCATTCGTACCATTTGTGGTTTTTATTTCTAGGGTTTTCGAAATCTTTTGATTGACTGGGACCTTTATTTTTTATTTGATCTAATACATATTTTTCTACTTTTTTATCCCTAGGAAACCAATGATTATTGCCTTGCTTGTATTTTTCTTTTGTAAATAGACTATAACGAAAATCTTTTATTGGTAGGTAGGCAGCTGCATGACTCCAATACTCAAATATTTTTTTTTCATCCATTAATTGATTGAATTCTTTCGGGTGAAACTGAGGGTTTCTAGAAAAAACAACATGATTATGAGCTCGTTCAGTAACAGATATCGTATCTATTTGCACGTACGTGAGTTGATTTATAACTGCTAAAGAACTATCATAAGTAGCTGTCAACCCTTGCGAACCAAGTGTTAGTTTTCGAGCATCTTTTAGTGTTATTGCAATAGGGTTAAACATACATTAAAGGAAGATGTTTTGGTTTATCTTCTGAGTTTGGAAACGTTTAAATGTTTCTTAGTCGATTGATAAACGAAGTTAGCTAATTTATACTAAAATTTATTACCATTTTGGTAAGTAGTAAAAACTATAATCCTTTTACTATTTTTACAATCTTAAAAATAAAAAGAATGATAGCAGCACATAATGTTTCCTTACAATACGGGAAAAGAGTATTGTTTGATGAAGTAAATATAAAATTTACTGCGGGGAATTGTTATGGAGTGATAGGAGCCAATGGAGCAGGTAAATCCACTTTTTTAAATATTTTATCTGGAGAATTGTCTCCAAATTCTGGTAATGTAACGATTGATCCGGGTAAAAGAATGGCTGTATTAAGTCAAGATCATTTTAAGTTTGATGAAGAAACGGTGTTAGATACTGTGATGATAGGGCATGCTAAATTGTGGGAAGTTATGCAGGAGAAAGATGCTATTTATGCCAAACCAGATTTTTCTGATGAAGATGGTATTAAAGCTTCTGAACTTGAGGCTGATTTTGCGGAAATGGACGGATGGAATGCAGAATCGGATGCAGCTACTATGCTAAGTGGGCTAGGGATTAAAGAAGATTTTCATTCTATGCTAATGAAAGATATTAGTGGTAACCAAAAAGTAAGGGTGTTGTTAGCTCAAGCAATATTTGGTAATCCGGATATTTTAATTTTAGATGAACCTACTAACGATTTGGATATAAATACCATTAATTGGTTAGAAGAGTTTTTATGTGATTTTAAAAATACTGTAATTGTTGTTTCTCATGACAGGCACTTTTTAGATGCTGTTTGTACTCATATTGCTGATATTGATTTTGGAAAAATAAACGCTTTTTCAGGTAACTATACTTTTTGGTATCAATCAAGCCAATTAGCATTACGTCAAAAGCAATCTGCCAATAAAAAAGCAGATGAAAAGAAAAAAGAATTACAAGAATTTATTGCTCGATTTAGTGCAAATGCATCCAAATCCAAGCAAGCTACTGGTAGAAAAAAAATGTTGGAAAAACTAAATTTTGAAGAAATTAAGCCCTCTACAAGAAGGTATCCAGCTATCATTTTTAATCAAAATAGAGAAGCCGGTGATCAAATATTACATATAATTGGATTGAGTAAAAATGGATTTTTTAAAGGATTAGATTTAAATGTAAGGAAAGGAGATAAAATAGCCTTTCTTAGTAAAAATGGAATGGCTATAACCTCTTTGTTTCAAATATTAGAAAATGAAACAAAAGCAGATAGCGGTGAATTTATGTATGGTCAAACAATTTCTACTGCTTACTTACCAAACGAGAATGAGCATTTTTTTGATGGGAATGACAATTTAATTGATTGGTTGAGGCAGTTCTCTGATGATGAAAAAGATGAAGTATTTATTAGGGGATTTTTAGGAAAGATGTTGTTTTCCGGTGAAGAAGTCTTTAAAAAATCTGATGTTCTTTCTGGCGGTGAGAAAGTTAGGTGTATGATTTCTAAAATGATGTTGGCGGAAGCAAATTTGTTAATTCTAGATGAACCTACCAATCATTTAGATTTAGAATCAATAACGGCATTTAACAATGCATTAAAAGATTTTAAAGGAACTGTTCTTTTTACTTCACATGATCATGAATTTGTGAATACTGTTGCTAATAGAATAGTGGAACTAACTCCTAATGGTTGCATTGATAAAGAGATGACTTATGATGAATATTTATCCAGCAATAAAGTTACTGAACAAAAGGAAAAATTATATGTATAAGCAGCAATTTTTGGATTGTTAATAACTTCTTCTGTTAATTACTAAATAGCGGCAACTCTAATATAATTTTCTCGTCTTTATTTTTAAAGATTAAAAATATGAGGCACATACTATCTACCCTACTTGTTATTTTATTAAGTTTAAATTCATTTGGACAAACTGTCCCGTGTGAAAGTCCAATATTAGGTGCATCCTGTCACCCAACTGGTCCTCAACCAGAAGATGGAAATGGAACACTTGGAACATCAGTTAATCTTACAGCATGTGGACTAAATTATGTTCAGGCTTCTTTACAAACAACCACGAGATATACTAACTCCCCTGGAAGCGGATTCCCTGCATCACTTGTTATTTCAGGTATTCCACCATGTGCTTCAGTTCTTAAAGCTTATGTTTGGTATGGGGCTTCTAATTCTGGGGTCGATCCAAATTTTACATTTAATGCTGCTCCAATGGTTGCAACAGTGTGCGGAACAGGACCTCATAAATGCTGGGGGTTAGGAGGGACTGAAAACTATAGAGGCGATGTTACAGCTGCAGTCACAGGAAATGGAACATATACATTTAGCTCACCAATTGGTAATGGAGTTGATGGTGCAACACTGATGGTTATATACACTGATCCGAATGCAACATACCAAGGAACTATTCAAATTGATGATGGAGATATAACTAATAATTCCGGTGGAAATTCAAATTATACTATGACCGGTCTTAGCGTATGTGCAAATTCTACAGCTGGCAATGCATTTACTATAGTGGGTGATATGCAAAACAATATTGCTCCTCCTAGTCATACGGTTACTATGGATGGAATAGCAACTGTATTTCCAAATAACTTTTGGAATTTTAATGTTGCAAATAGAGCCTTTACAAATGGGCAGACTACTTTTCCTTTTATTATGGCACCAAGCCCTGGTGATTGTTATGATTGGGTACTTAGCGGTGTATATTATCAAACTACTTCTTGTGTGGTTTGTGTACCACCACCAGGCTTAACATCCACCATGACAACTGTTGCTGCAACATGTGGGAACTGTGATGGAACGGCAACTGCTAATCCTGCTGGGGGTACTGCACCATATTCATACTCTTGGAATACTATTCCAGTGCAAAACACCCAAACAGCTACGGGCTTATGTCCTGGTACTTATATCGTTACAATTGTAGATGCAAGTGGTTGTTTACAGGTAATGGACACAATAGTAGTCACTGGTGCTGTTGCTGGACCACCACCTGTTATTACTCCAGCTGGACCATTTTGTGTAGGAGATCCACAAGTAAACTTAACGGCTGCTCCTGCTGGAGGAACATGGACAGGAACAGGGATTACCAACCCTACTACAGGAGCTTTTAATCCTACAACAGCTGGACCTGGTTCTCATCAAATTAT
>JBFIEB010000010.1:0-21561 GCA_041603555.1 Vicingaceae bacterium | reverse complement strand
TAATCCTAGAATACTGATATTAGAAACTCCTTATTATAATTTTTATGATGTTTCTAAATTCCACTACCCATATTTACCTAATTCTATTTTATTGCATTACCAATTTAAGAATGATAAGTTTTTACCAAAAATAGAAAATCCGGTTTATTTGTTTCATGGAACTGAAGACGAGACAGTGCCTTATAATTCCAGTGAGCGTTTAGCTAAGCTTTCAGACAATATTAAACTGTTTACTATTAAAGATGGTTCTCACAATAATTTAAATACTTTTCATGTATACCATGATTATTTAGATGATATTTTAGATTAGCTTATGGTTTTTTATGTTTCCATCTCTTATGCGACCATAACCAGGTCTCAGGCTGGTTTTTAATATCCAGTTCTAATCTTTTAGTGTGCATTTCGGAAATTTCACCTTTTTGAGTGTCTTTAGGATTTTCACACAACATTTCTGCTGATACTTCATAATACCCTCTTTTTATTCGTGAAACCTTCATGTAAACAACCGGGTAATTTAATTTACAGGCAATTACCTCTGTTCCCCAAAAAACGGCAGTATCCTGATTTAAAAATTTAGTCCAGTAAGAATTTTCGGGTGATGATGCCTGATCGGCAATAAAAGCAGTAGCACTTATTTCATCGCTATTTCTCATGCTAAGCATTTTTTTGAAGGTATCCTTCATGGTAAGGAGTTTGGTTCCTGAATTAGTTCTCATTTTGTATAATAATCCATCAAAATATTTATTAGATAGAGGCTTGTAAATAACATATAATTGAGACTTCATTTGATAGTTCATTGCAGCTCCAGCTAGTTCCCAATTCCCATAATGACCCAATACCCAAATTGTTTTTCTTTTTTTAGTATATAATTCTTGTAATAAATCGGAATCTTTAAGTTGACATCTTTTAACCGCAGATTTTTTACCAATAGTTAATGTTTTTAGTGTTTCTACAACCAAATCGCAAAAGAAAACATAAAACTTTTTGCAAATTTTCTGTATTTCTTCATCCGACTTTTCCGGGAAAGAGTTTTTTAAATTTTGTATAACTACTTTTTTACGGTAACCCGCTATAAAATAGATAAAAAAATACATAACATCAGAAACTCTATACAACAACCAAAAAGGCAAAATAGAAACGAAATAGATAAAGGGGAGTGATATATAATAAACAATTGCTTGCATTATCCTTCAACCATTTCTCTTTTAAACTCTGATGTAGTATGAAAAGTTATTTCAGGATAATCGTTTTGTGCACTTTGAAGTAAGAATGAGGTTTGAGCTAAAAACACATAGTTTCCATCTTTATCTATGGCTATGTTTTGTGCTTTTCGTTTAATAAAATCTTCAAGTTTTGTTTCATCAGTAGTAGTCATCCAACAGGCTTTGTGTAAAGCTTTAGATTCAAATGCTGCAGATGCATTATACTCATGTAATAAACGGTATTGAATTACTTCGAATTGAAGTTCACCAACCGTACCAATAATTTTGCGGTTACCAGGTTGCTGGATAAATAACTGAGCAACCCCTTCATCGGTTAATTGCTGTACCCCTTTTTCTAACTGTTTGGTTTTCATAGGGTCTTTATTCACTAATTCTTTGAATATCTCAGGAGAGAAGCTAGGTATTCCTTGAAATTCCATTTTTTCTCCTTCGGTAAGAGTGTCGCCAATTTTAAAGTTACCTGTATCGTATAAGCCAATTACATCACCGGGAAAAGCCTCATCAATTACACTTTTGTCTTGCGCCATAAAACTGGTAGGATTACTAAACCTCACTTTTTGATCAATACGCACATGTTGGTAGAACTTGTTTCGCTCAAATTTACCCGAGCAAATTCTTAAAAATGCAATACGGTCTCTATGTTTTGGATCTAAGTTGGCGTGTATTTTAAATATAAATCCGGTAAATTTAGGGTCAGTGGGATTTACAACTTTAACATTGGTTTCTCTACTTCTAGGAAAAGGAGCTATATCAACAAAAGTATCTAGTAATTCTTGTACTCCGAAGTTGTTTAGAGCGCTTCCAAAAAAAACAGGAGCTAATTCCCCAGCTTTGTATTTGTCTACATTAAAGGTATCATAAACACCTTCAATTAGCTCCACATCTTCTCTTAATTTGGCAGCAAAATCACCTACATTATCATCTAATGTACCATCATTAATATCTTTAATGGAAACAATGTCTCGTTCCATTTTAGTTTTATTACCATCATACAAATTGAGATGGTGCTCGTACATATTGTAAACTCCCTGAAATGTACTTCCTATCCCAATGGGCCA
The DNA here is from genome assembly GCA_041603555.1 of Vicingaceae bacterium. Lineage (GTDB taxonomy): Bacteria > Bacteroidota > Bacteroidia > Flavobacteriales_E > Vicingaceae. The sequence continues at coordinate 19,280 of JBFIEB010000010.1, read as the reverse complement.
ACTTAACGGTCTCACCTTAATGTTTAAGGTGGTTTCTATCTCGTCTAATAAATCAAAAGGATCTTGTCCTTCTCTATCCATTTTATTAATAAAAACAATAACAGGAGTATTCCTCATCCTGCATACTTCCATTAATTTTTTGGTTTGAGCTTCAACACCGTTGGCGCAATCAATAACTAAAATAACACTGTCAACAGCAGTAAGTGTTCTATAAGTATCTTCGGCAAAATCCTTGTGCCCGGGAGTATCTAAAATGTTGATCTTAACATCTTTATAATTAAAAGCCATTACAGAAGTAGCCACAGAAATTCCTCTTTGCTTTTCTATTTCCATAAAATCAGAAGTAGCCGTTTTTTTAATTTTATTCGACTTTACTGCACCAGCTGTTTGAATGGCACCACCAAATAACAACAGCTTTTCTGTTAGGGTTGTTTTACCGGCATCAGGATGGCTGATGATACCAAATGTCCTTCTTTTACTTATTTCTTGCTCTAAACTCATAAGGCACAAAAATACCTTTTATATTGATTTTGTTGATAAGTGTTAATCAAAAGTTTTTGATGCTATGTTAGCTTATATTATTTTTAAACGGTATTATAAAATTTATAAAAATGAAAAAAGTAATATTTGGTATTCTTTGCTTGTTTTTAACAAGTCAGGTGTTTGTTTCATGTAGTTCAGAAAGTGATGTACTAAGTCAATTTTCTAAAAGAAAATACATGAAAAATTTTAAACATAAAAAAGTAAAACATAAAGACAACATTGACAAGTATGAGGATGATGTGAATTATACGGCAAGTGTTGAACAGTTCAATTATCAGTTAGAAGAAATAGAAGCAAAAGATAATTCAACTATGGTAGAATAAGAAGACGCTCAAACTTCACAACTTAACTTAGTGAAAGATGCAACTATGGATTATTCTAATTGGAATAACTACAATAGAAAAATGGATTTTTCTAACATGAATATAGAGAGCAACTTTTACAAGAATGAATATAGCAAAGTATCTACTAGTAAAAGGGTTAGTGAAGTAGTGATAGGAATCTTTTGCTTTTTTATTCCATGTGTAGGGGTATTGCTGTATGAGGATGCTATAACAAATAACTTTTGGGTAAGTATAATTGGTATGATATTAATTTATATACCTGGAATTGTTTTTGCCTTTTTAGTTTGTTTTGGAGGAGTATCTGTAAATTAGATTAAAATACTATTCTTTTAGAAAGCGGATTATGAAATTATTCAAGTTATTATACTTTCTCTTATTGATAGCATTTATTTTCAGTGCTAATGTTTCTTTTGCTCAAGCAGATAGAGATACTACAGAAACTAAGGTTAAAAAGATATTTGTAATTACGACCAACAGTGGCGGAGAATTTGTAGGGATTATTATTTCTCAAGATGATAAGGAAGTGTTAATTGAAACTAAAGACAGAGGTCGTGTTTCTATACCTAAGTATGAGATAAGAGAAATGAAAGAAGTAAAGGGAGGAGAGATGACCCCTGGTGGTGTGTATATACCAGAAGAGATATTTGCAACAAGGTATTTTCTTACTACCAATGGATTACCAATAGAAAAAGGAGAAAGTTATGTATTATGGAATTTATTTGGTCCTGAAATTCATTTTGGAGTAGCAAAAAACTTTAGCATAGGAGGGATGACAAGTTGGGTAGGTATTCCAATAGTAGGAAGTATAAAATATAGTATTAAACTTGGGGAGAGCACAAGTATAGGTGTTGGGACTCTATTGGGTACTGGTTCATGGGCTGCGCCTGATTTTTTTATTGCTTTACCTTATGCTGGCCTTACCTTCGGGGGAAGGAGAGCAAATATAAATTTCATGGCGGGCTATGGTTATGCTAATGGTTTTGAAGATAATAGTGAGGGTTCTGGAACTGCTCTTTATTCAATTGGTGGGTTAGCTAAAATAAGTAAAAAAGCGAGTTTTGTGTTTGATTCTATTTTTGTAATTAACCAAAATTCTGGATCTTCAAATGGAGTCTATGGTTTGTTAATTCCAGGCATAAGGGTTCAAGGTAAAATGGATGCCGCATTTCAATTTGGATTCGCAGGTTTTATAGCTGGTGACGAAGGATTAGTACCCGCTCCAATACCTATGTTAGGCTGGTTTAAAAAATTATAAAATAAAAAGCCGCCACGCTATCAGCGTGGCGGCTTTTTTGTTGGAATAACTTATTCTATTTCTTACTACCTAACATTAAGAGTTCGTTAACAAGAATTTCAGTAACATACTTTTTGTTACCATCTTTGTCATCATAATTACGGTTAACTAATTTACCTTCTACGGCTATTTCATTACCTTTTTGTAAATACCTTTCTATAATGTCGGCCGTTTTACCCCACGCAACCAGATTGTGCCATTGTGTGTCCTTAATGGTTTCTCCTTTAGCATTTTTGTAGGATTCATTAGTTGCAATTGAGAATTTTGCTAATTTTTTTCCGGAATCTAAGTTTACGATTTCTGGGTTGTTTCCTAAGTTTCCGATTAACTGTACTTTGTTTCTTAAATTGTTCATGATTTAAATTTTAATTGGTTAATAAAAGTTTATTTGTTAAAACCTGATTCGTTCAGATTTGATGGTGCAAAGTAAAGAAGGGTGAAAAACTTTAGTCGGTTGTTAATTGTTTGTTTTCGTTTAATGTCGATTGTAATCATTTGTAGTCGTTTGTAAACGAATAATTTGTACATTTGGCAAATGGAAAAGCCAAAATGTTTAGAATGCTCAGAAACCTTTATTGGTAGGGTAGATAAGAAGTTTTGTTCTGATTATTGTAGAAATGCTTACAACAATAAAATGAACAAAGACAGTAAAAATTTAATTAGAAATACCAATAACCGTTTACGAAAAAATTGGAGAATTTTAGAAGAATTAAATCCAAACGGTAAGTGTACAGTGAGTAAAAAGAAATTAGATGTAAAGGGATTTGACTTTAATTATATAACAGAAGTTTACACGACCAAGGTTGGCAAAATTTATTATTTCTGTTACGACCAAGGTTACTCTTCCTTAGAAAATGATTTATATATGTTGGTGAAAAGAGATTAATGCTTTTTTTCTTGAAAACTGACATTAGTTCTTTTTTCTTGCTTTTTTAGGAATTAACTTTGTATCATGCTGGATAAAATAAAACTGTTTTTTCTTTTTGTAAAGGAATTGATTGTAAAATTTGTTGTCGATAATTCCCTAAATTATAGTGGTTCTATTGCTTTTTTTACAATTTTTTCTTTACCGGGTATTTTGATTGGGGTTGTACTTGTTGCTGGGTCAGTTTTTGGAGAGAAAATGGTTAAAGGAGAATTGTTCAATCAAATAAATACTTTGGTTGGTAAATCGAGTGCTGTTCAAATACAAGATATATTAAAGAATCTTGAAAATGCCGAATTTAGTTATGTCGCTTTAATAATAGCTATTTCAACTTTGCTTTATGGTTCAACTTCTGTTTTTGCATCCATTCAGGATGGTATTAATGTTATTTGGGGACTAAGACCTAAACCCAAAAGGGTGGCTTTAAAATTTATGTTAAACCGATTGCTGTCGATAGCTATGATAGTAACTATAGGTTTCTTAATGTTGGTTTCTTTGTCGGTAGATACCTTGGTAGTTGTGTTTAAAGACATGTTGATTGATTTCTTTGGTCAAAAAGGAACCTCTCTTGTATATATATTTGAACAGATTAGTTTTACGGTAATCGTTTTTACTGTTTTTGTAACAGTATATAAAGTATTACCAGATGCTAAAATTAAATGGAGTGACGTTTTTAAAGGAGCTTTATTAGCTACAGTATTGTTTATTATAGGAAAATATTTAATTGGATTTTATTTAGGGAATAGTAGCTTTGGTACAGCTTATGGAGCAGCCGGATCCTTGGTTTTATTGTTGATTTGGGTGTATTATTCTGCTATAATATTGCTTTTTGGAGCTGAATTTATTGAGGTTTACACCAGAAAACAAAATAGAATCATTATGCCCACTTCAGAATCTGTAAAAATCATTACTAAGGAAGTACACATGGAATAATTAAATTAATACTGTTAATAAATTATAACCAAAATGAAACTAATATGCTAAATACTCGTTTTCTTTGATATATGATTACAAGAGCTAAATACATTATTCTAACCATATTATTGATGATTACTTCTTTCATCATAGCGCAGCCTGTGGTTGGAAAAGAACAGGTGGTTGAAGATGCAGGTTTACATGAAACAATAAATTATCAATTTATAGAAACCAATCAACTATATAATGAAAAGTGGGACACATTAATACAACCAAAGTTTTGGAGTACTTTGATGAGCATGGGAGATGATTCGGCTCTTATTAATATTGGTAGTACTCGCCAAATTATAAAAAGAGTTGCGGTTATTGACTGGAATAAGATGAGCGATGATGGGAAAAATGGAGTAAGAGATAGTGTTAAAAATCATTATGGCTTACCAGAGGAAGAGCATGTTTATATGACTACCGGTAAAAAAGCATTCTATGATTTTGAAAGAGTAATACCCACTATAGGTAGAGGGATACAAATTTTTAATAAAAATAAAGTCGATCCTTTTTATGCTCAAGTTATTTTATTGATAGAAAGCCCAAATAAAACACAAAAATCTCCAGTTGGGGCTTACGGTTCTTTTCAAATAATGAAAAAGGTGGCCATTAATTTAGGGCTGAAAGTTAATACTTACATTGACGAACGTAAAGATTTTGATAAATCTGCCTGGGCAGCTGCTAAATTAATTCGAACGATATGTATTCCTGAAACAAACAAAATATTAGCCGAAAAGGGGATTGTTTATAATCCGAAAGATTTATGGTACAAATTATTAGTACTACACACTTATCATGCTGGAGCAGGAAACGTAAAAAACGCAATAGATTATATTAATCCTACAACAGGGGATATGAATTTGATAACTACCTTATGGCAAACAGAAGTAGGAAGTTTTAGAAACGCTTCACAAAATTATTCTCAATTGGCATTGGCCTCGTTAATTGAGTTGGACAAAATTATTTACAAAAAATGTAAGTATATCTACTATTGTCCATTTAACGAAATTTAATATTTTGATAGTATATCATAAATAATTATGACAAAAAAAAGGCTCGAATTATTCGAGCCTTTTCTATTTAATAGGTTATATTAAACTAACCCTTGGTCTATCATTGAGTCTGCAACTTTTACAAATCCAGCAATGTTTGCTCCCTTAACATAATCAACATAATCTCCTTGCTTACCATATTCAACACAGGCATTATGTATTGAAACCATAATGTTGTGTAATTTATCATCTACCTCATCAGCTGTCCAAGACATTCTTAATGAATTTTGACTCATCTCTAATCCAGATGTAGCTACTCCTCCAGCATTAGATGCTTTACCAGGTGCAAATAAGATTTTTGCTTCTGAAAAAGCTGCGATCGCTTCTGGTGTAGACGGCATATTAGCTCCTTCTGCAACACAAAAACAGCCATTAGCCAAAAGTGTCTTAGCTTCATCACCGTTCAATTCATTTTGAGTGGCACAAGGCAATGCAACATCACATTTAACACCCCAAGGTCTTTTTCCCTTATGAAATTCAAACCCATCATATTTATCAGCAATTTCTTTTACTCTTCCTCTTTTTACATTTTTTAATTCCATAAGGAAATCTAAATGCTCAGAATGAAAACCAGTTGGGGCATAAACATATCCAGAAGAATCAGAAACCGTAACTACTTTACCGCCTAAATGGATGACTTTTTCAAGTGCATATTGTGATACGTTTCCTGAACCAGAAATAGCCACTGTTTTTCCATGAAAATCATCATTTTTAGTTGCTAACATTTCTTTAGCAAAATATACAGTCCCATAACCTGTGGCTTCAGGTCTAATTAAAGAACCACCCCAGTTTCGTCCTTTACCTGTTAAAACTCCTGTAAATTCGTTTCTCAATCTTTTATATTGTCCAAACATGTAGCCGATTTCTCTTCCTCCAACACCTATATCTCCCGCTGGTACATCAGTGTCTGGACCAATATGTCTTTGTAATTCAGTCATAAAGGATTGACAAAATTTCATTACTTCATTATCTGATTTTCCTTTTGGATCAAAATCAGAACCTCCTTTACCACCACCCAAAGGAAGTGTAGTTAAAGAGTTTTTGAAAACTTGCTCAAATCCTAAAAATTTTAGAATTGATAAATTTACTGATGGGTGAAATCGTAATCCACCTTTATATGGACCAATTGCCGAATTAAACTCAACTCTAAAACCTTTGTTGATTTCAATGTCTCCTTTATCGTTAAGCCATGGTACTCTAAACATAATAGTACGTTCAGGTTCAACCATCCTTTCTAGGATTTTTGCTTTCTGATAATGAGGTTTATCAGCAATAAATGGAATTACTGCTTCTGCAACTTCTTCAACTGCTTGTAAAAATTCAGACTCATGTGCTTGTTTTGACTTAACGCCATCCATAAAAGCGTTTACATCCGTTTGATATTTTGCTTTAGCGCTATCTATAACAGCGTCCATTTCAGCTTGATCTTTTGACATAGTTATTATGTTTTACGATTTAAGTGTTCTGTTAACATTTTTCGCCACAAATGTAAATTTTTTTTAACTTATTGATTCTTTTTTTTAATAAATAAATCATTGAGATATAAACAGTCTCAATTTTTAAATTGTTTAATGATTCCATGCTCTAAAATTGAGAAAAAAAAACTTATTTATAATAATTTTAAATTATCTTTTTCTTTTATTTGCTAGTCATAGTTTTATTTATAATTTCGTGTGCAATTATTGATAGATATGAGAGTTGGATACCTAAAAAATAAACGGTATGTCGGATAAGGCAAAGGCAGTTCAGTTATATTTATTATTAAAAAAATAATCTAAAAAAATATTAATATGAAAGTTGGTATTCCCACGGAGATAACCCCTAAAGAATTAAGAGTAGCGGCCACTCCAAAAACAGTTACCCGATTAATAAAACAAGGGTTTGAGGTTTTTATTGAGAAAGATGCTGGTCTTAAAGCAAATTTCTCGAATAAAGATTTTGAGGATGCAGGAGCTAAGATAGTAGGATCGGCCGCTGATATATATAGTAATTCTGATATTGTTCTTAAAGTCTTAGGACCAACCAATGAGGAAGTTGATATGATGAAGGAAGGTTTGGTTACATTGAGCTATCTATGGCCAGCACAAAATCCTGACTTACTTCAAAAATTAGCAGATCAAAAAGTTAATGCAATAGCAATGGATGCCATTCCTAGAATTTCTAGAGCACAAAAAATGGACGTTTTATCATCCATGGCAAATATTGCTGGTTATAGAGCTGTAATTGAAGGAGCTAATCATTTTGGAAGATTTCTTAATGGACAGATAACAGCAGCTGGAAAAGTTGATCCTGCAAAGGTATTAGTAATTGGTGCTGGGGTTGCCGGATTAGCTTCTATAGGTGCCGCAAACTCGCTCGGAGCAATTGTAAGGGCATTTGACACTAGAAAAGAGGTTGCTGAGCAAATAGAATCAATGGGTGCTGAGTTTCTTACAGTAGAAATTGAAGAAGATGGTGCTACCGATTCAGGTTATTCTAAAGTAATGAGTGAAGCATTTATTGCAGCCGAAATGGAATTATTTACAGCACAAGCCGCGGATATAGATATCGTAATAACTACAGCCCAAATTCCAGGGAGAGATGCTCCAAAACTATGGTTGGACTACCATGTTGCTGCTATGAAACCAGGATCTGTTATTGTAGATTTAGCAGCATCTTCAGGCGGTAACTGTGTAATGACTAAAGATGGGGAGGTTTACACCACTGATAATGGGGTTACTATTCTTGGTAAGCTAGATCAATTGCCTAATCAAGCATCTCAATTATATGGTAATAACCTTTGTCACCTCTTAGATGATATGGGTAAAGCTGAGAACTTTAAAATTGACATGGAAGATGATGTAGTCTCACGAGCTATGGTTACTCATGATGGGAAAGTGAATTGGCCACCAGAACCACTTCCGGTAAGCCCACAAAAACCAAAGGTTGAAGAACCAGTTGAGATTGAAGACCCTAGAATAACAGAGGCAAGGGAGGCAAAAAAGACAACTATATCGATGATTATTAAATTGGGTGTTATTGGTGGTTTGTTATTGCTTTTAGGACAATTTGCTCCAAGTGAATTTATGCAACATTTTACAGTGTTTGTGTTGTCAGTATTTATTGGTTGGCAGGTTATATGGAATGTTTCACATTCCCTGCATACACCTTTAATGGCGGTAACAAATGCCATAAGTGGGATTATTATTGTTGGTGGCTTGTTACAAACAACTGATGATATTTCAAATCCAATGACGATAATAGCTTCCTTAGCAATTTTAGTTGCAAGTATAAATATAGTAGGTGGGTTTTTAGTGACTCACAGAATGTTGAAAATGTTTAAAAAATAAAGGATGATAGTTAAAGAAATACAAATAGCGGCATATTTATTCGCAAGTATATTGTTCATACTTAGTTTGGGAGGATTATCCTCTCAGGAATCTGCAAAACGTGGAGTTTTTTATGGAATTATTGGTATGGCAATAGCTATATTGGCAACTGTTCTTGGCAAAGGAGTCGCAGGGCATATATACATTATTGGAGCAATCGCAATTGCCTCATTAATTGGAATTGTTGTGGCACGGAAAGTTGAAATGACAGGAATGCCTCAGTTAGTTGCCATTTTGCATAGTTTTGTGGGGTTAGCAGCAGTTCTTGTTGGGTTTGGATCATATTTAGATCCGCACACGCATGCATTAGAAGGTACTGCACACACTATCCATTTAGTGGAGGTTTTTATTGGTGTATTTATTGGAGCAATAACTTTTACTGGTTCTATAGTTGCCTGGGGAAAATTAGATGGAAAAATTAGAAGTAAACCTTTATTATACCCTGGAAGACATATTGTAAATATCCTATTGGGATCAGCATGTGTTGTATTGGGAATCTTTTTTACTATGGCTCATGATGTAAATGAAGCAATGTTGTATCTATATATTATGACTGGAATAGCTTCATTTATTGGTATTATGCTCGTTATGGCAATTGGTGGTGCTGATATGCCAGTTGTTGTTTCTATGTTAAACTCATATTCTGGTTGGGCGGCAGCAGCAGCAGGATTTATGCTAGGAAATGACTTGTTAATTGTTACAGGTGCACTTGTTGGTAGTTCAGGAGCTATCCTGTCAATCATTATGTGTAAAGCTATGAATAGATCTTTCTTATCAGTTATTTTTGGGGGATTTGGAGATGTAGCTGTTGGAGGAAGTGCAGAAGATATTGAAGGAGAGGTAACATCCCTTGATCACGAAGCAGTTGCTGATTTATTGAAGGATGCTAAATCAGTTGTTATTGTTCCAGGTTATGGAATGGCTGTAGCAAAAGCGCAATATCCAATCTTTGATATGGTTCAGACACTTAGAAAGGATGGGAAAGACGTTAAATTTGCGATACACCCAGTAGCTGGCCGTTTACCTGGTCATATGAATGTGCTATTAGCAGAAGCAAATGTTCCTTATGACATTGTTTTTGAGATGGATGAAATAAATGATGATATGCCTGCAACTGATGTTGTGATGGTTATTGGTGCTAATGATGTGGTTAACCCAGGAGCTCAAGACGATCCTTCTAGCCCTATTTATGGAATGCCAGTAATTGAAGCTTGGAAATCGCAAACATGTATTGTGATGAAGCGTTCAATGGCAGTGGGTTATGCGGGAGTCCAAAATCCGTTATTCTATAAAGAAAATACTGAAATGCTTTATGGAGATGCTAAGGAAAGTGTTGACAAAATTATGAATTATTTAAAGGGATAATATATTGGATTATATTAAAAAAAGACCGTCTAAACTTTAGGCGGTCTTTTTTGTTTCTAATTAAGAAAAGAATTAATAACCTTCGTTATTCATATTTTTTAGAATAGAAAAGGCTCTATCAACACTCTCATCATCAACTATAATAGTGAATTCATGAGTGGTAGAAATAATATCTAGAATGTTAATACCTTCCCAAGCTATTTTTTTCAATATAAAATAATAGATGCCGGATACATCAGAATTCTCGCTAGGTAGCTTTATGGTAATTGAGGATAATCCTGAAGTTTCCTGAACAATGGTCTCGAATTTAAAAATAGAATCAACATCATTATGCTCAGAATCACTCAAGATTATAGTGGTTTCATAAACACCTTGAGAAAATGCAAAAAAAGTATCTTTTTTCCCTTTTAGTTTTTTAAGTAACTCAGCCTGTTTTTCAATTATGGTGTCTGAATTCTTAAAAGTGTAATAGGTTATTTTTGATCTAACAGTTATATCACCTAACTTATTTATAACTTTTTTAACTTTTATTTTAAGGTTAGGATCGAACTTTGGAGACAATCTTTTAAGAGCCATAACAATTGCTCCTATTTGAACATCTTTATGTAGTTCCTCATCTATTTCAGGTTTTATTTGACGAGACAAAGAAGATAAATTAATTATTCCTTCAGCTAATGCCTCTTCTAAGAAAGGAGATTTTTTAATTATTTCTTCTACAATAACGTGAGTGGCTTTCATTTTAAAAATTTAACAATTTCAATGCTAATGTATAAAAAAAAATGGAATATAGTTAAATATGTAACAATTATTTGTAAAAATTAATTAGCTGAAACAGCTTTTTTTTTGTTTTTTTATAGTGTATTCAGAAGATATGGAGTATACAGAATTTAAAGTTAAAATAATCCCATTAGAAGTTGGGAGAGAAGTACTTATAGCAGAGTTATCTGAGATTGGTTTTGAAAGTTTTGTAGAAACGGATTTTGGAATTGAAGCATATATTTCCAGTGCGGATTTCAATATTAATGACATTAAGAAACTAAAAGTCTTAAATAATCCTGAATTTGAGATTTCATACTCTATACAAACCATAGAGGATCAAAATTGGAATGAGGAATGGGAGAAAAGTTTTAACCTCATTAATGTTGAAAACACTTGTTGCATAAGAGCGCCATTTCACGATAAAATAGATAATATTGAATATGATATAATTATCAGCCCTAAAATGTCTTTTGGTACGGGGCACCATGAAACGACCTACTTAATGATAAAGAGACTCTTAGGGTTAAATATAAAAAATATGAATGTTTTAGATATGGGTTGTGGAACAGGAGTTTTAGCTATTTTATCTAAGATGAAAAATGCTAAATATGTTGAGGCGATAGATATTGATGAGTGGGCTTATAAGAATACTTTAGAGAACATTAGGAATAATAATTGTACTGATATTAAAGTTAAGTTAGGTGGGGCAGAGTTATTAGGGAAGGTCAAATATGATTGTGTGATGGCCAACATTAATAGAAACATACTGTTAACAGACATGAAAAAATATGTTAAGTCAATGTCAGAAAAGGGATTATTACTATTGAGTGGTTTTTTTGGTTCTGATATAGATGTACTGCTAAATGAAGCATCCAAGTACCAATTAGAAATGGTTTATACTGAAAGAAAAAATGATTGGGCAATATTACATTTTTTGAAAAGATGATGAATTTGTGTAAATATATAATTATTACATCATGTTTTTTAATGTGTATATCTGGTTTTTCTCAAACTAAAATTAAACACTTTTCATCTGATTCATCATTGTTTTTTCTGGAGATGGAAGAGTTTTTAACATACTCTAGAAGAGAAGATGGAAAGTTTGTAATGGATGAATTTTCTTGGGATTGGTTTGGTGGTAAATTTACCGATAGTGAAAGAGAAGGGGTTTATAAAGTGGCGAACCTAATGTTGAAAAAAAGGAAAAAGCCGTTTCCTGATTTTAAAAATTATCTGTTTACCGTAACACAATTTGTTAACAGTAAGTACCAAACAGAAAGTAGTTTTGAGAGCTGGCAAAAAATATTAATCAAGTTGATTAATGGGAAAAGTAAAAAACAATTTACAGATTACCTTAAGTCATGTAACGATTTATTTAGTGAAAACCTTTTATATAAATCAGCAGCAAACTCATGGGCCGCAAATAATAGCAATTATACTTTTGGTTTTGATAGTCTTCCAACAATAGAATTTGAAGCGCTAACATTAACTTGCTATTCTAAGGGGGATAGTTCAGTAATTAAAAATACAAAGGGAATATATTATCCAACTGAAGCAAAGTGGGTTGGAGAAGGTGGTAAAATCACATGGGAAAGAGCTGGTTTTTCGCCAGATTCTGTTTATGCAGAAATTAATAAATACACGATAAATGTAAAATCTCCAAAATATGTAATTAAGGATGTCACATTTTATGATTATGCATATTTTGATAAACCCTTGCTGGGTAGATTAGAAGAGCAGGTTCTTGCCAATAAATCAGGTCAAAATGCAACATTCCCGAAATTTGTATCATATGAGGCAAGGTTTGAAATACCCAATATTACAAAAGGTGTAGATTACATAGGAGGATTTTCATTAGAAGGAAGGAAAGTTAAAGGGACTGGTACAAAAGATCAAAAAGCTTATTTATTATTTATGCGGAATAATACTCCATTCTTAAAAATTGCTGCTCAATCATTTGTGATTAAACCAGAACGAATAATTTCAACAAGTGCATCTGCAACCTTCTATATCAAAGAGGATTCTATCTATAATCCAGACCTTGTGTTTAAATTTTTTATTGCCGAAAGAAATATAGCCCTATTAAGAGAAAATTCAGGAATTCTAAATACCCCATATTTTAACTCATATCATCAGGTAGATATGGATTTTGAGTCATTAAATTGGAAAATAGATTCTCCAATGATAGAATTTAAGAATATGAAAGGAGGAACAAAAACTGATGCAACTTTTATTTCATCGAATTATTTTAGAAAAGATGAATATATGAACTTAATGCAATTACAGACAACCCATCCATTATATACGATTAAAAAATTAGTTGATAAGTTAGATACCAATTTTGTAACTAATTATCAATTGGCAGAATTTACATTAAGATCAAATTCTCAACTGGAATCTATGTTGTTGAACTTATCTGATATGGGATTCATTAATTACAATTATGAGGAAAAATATTTTATAGTAAAAGAAAAATTAATTAATTGGGTAAAGGCAAGTGGGGGGAAAGTAGATTATGATGTTCTCGGGTTTTTATCAAATATAAAAGGGTATAGTAACGCAACACTTAGCCTACTTAATTATGATTTACAAATAAGAGGGGTAAATAGTATTAATGTTAGTGATTCTCAAGAAGTTAGGATATATCCATCGAGGAAAGAAATAACCTTAAAGAAAAATAGAGATTTTGATTTTACTGGAGTTGTGCGAGCTGGTCGTTTTGATATTATGGGAAGCAATTTCTCTTTTAAGTATGATGAATTTAAAATAGATATGCCCAATGTAGATTCATTAAGAATTCGAGCAGAAACTGGAGAGCTTGACCAATATGGTAAACCAATATTACGGACTGTAAAAACTGTTATAGAAAAAATTAATGGAGATTTACTTATTGATAAGCCAGACAATAAATCGGGAGTAAAAAAAGCTGATGAGTATCCAATTTTAAATAGCTACAGAGATTCTTACGTTTTTTACGATAAAAAATCAATTCAAGGTGGTGTTTATAATAGGGATAATTTTTACTTCCATGTAGAACCTTTTACGATAGATAGTTTAGATAATTTTGATAACAGCCAGTTAAAATTCAAAGGAACAATGCTTTCAGCTGGTATTTTTCCAGATTTTGATGAAACTTTAACTTTACAGCCTGATCATTCTTTAGGGTTTATTAGAGAAACTCCACAAGGTGGTTTCCCTATGTATGGAGGAAAAGGAACCTATCATGACACGATTAGATTAAGTAATGAAGGGATGAGAGGAAATGGTAAATTAGAATACATTACTTCTACAACTTATTCTAATGATTTTATCTTCTTTCCAGACTCTATGAATGCAATTGCTCAAAATTTCCATGTAGAAGAAAGTCCAGTTGAAGTTGAATTCCCACCAGTTGAAGGAGAAAATGTGATGACAAGATGGTATCCGACTAGAGATATAATGATTCATAGAGAGAGAGATAAACCAATAGCAATGTATGATATGAAATCATACATGCATGGGCAAACTATGATTAGACCGGATGGGATAGAGGGTAATGGCACCTTTGAGTTTCAGAAAGCAGAATTAGAAGCTAATTTGATAAAATTTAAGTTTAAAGATTTTCAATCAGATACTGCTGATTTTAGACTGAAAAGTGGAACAGGAAGTGATTTAAATGATCTTGATTTCTCAACTGTTAATGTAAATGCTTATGTAACGTTTGATGGTAGGTATGGGCAGTTTAAATCTAATGGAGGTGGTTCATATATTACATTTGATCCTATGCAGTACATCTGTTTTATGGAAGAGTTTAAATGGTATATGGATAATGAAGATATTGAACTTACTGCTGGAAACGCAAAAACAACTGATGCTTCAGGAGTTAAACTTGATGGAGCCCAATTTATATCTGTAAATCCAGAGCAAGATTCGTTAAGCTTTTTCTCTTCTAAGGCAAAATATGATTATAAGAAAAAGGTCATCTATGCGGATGGAGTTAAATTTATGAATGTTGCCGATGCTATGGTGTATCCTGACAGTAGTAAAGTTGTTATTGATAGGAATGCTAAGATGCGTACTCTTAATAACTCAAAAATCATTGCCAATTATGTAACTCAAAACCATACCATATATAATTCTACAACAAATGTATTTGGCAAGAAAAAATATGCAGCAAGTGGTTATATAGATTATGTCGATGAAATAGAGAGGGCGCAAACTATTTATTTACAAAACGTTGGGGTAGATACTACTGGACAAACGTATGCTACCGCAGAAATTAAGGATACATCGAATTTTACATTAAGCCCCAACTATGAGTTTTATGGAAAAGTTAAATTATTTGCAAATAATGAATTCTTAACATTTAAAGGTTATTCAAGAATATTTCATGATTGCGATTTGCTGAGTAGAAATTGGTTCAGTTTTGAAAAAGAAATTAATCCAAATGAAATCTATATTCCAGTGGATAGTACGACAAAAGATATAAATGGAAATCCATTATCGGTAAGTGTTTTCTTGAGCCCTGATTCTTTAGGTATTTATACTTCTTATTTAAACAATAAGAAAAAATATAGCCACATACCTGTTCTTCCGGCTGAAGGGTTCTTATACTTTGATAAGGTAAAAGAAGAGTATAAAATTTCTAACAAAGACAAGTTACAGGAGATGTCATTTAGTGGTAATTATTTAAGCTTAAACACTAAAAATTGTAAAGTATATGGTGAAGGGATAATAGAATTAGGAAATGAAACGGGTCAAGTTGATATAAAAACTGCAGGAGTGATAGAACACAATCAATTAGATGATGAAGTTATTTTTGATATGGTGGTGGCAATGGATTTCTTTTTTAATGAAGAATCGCTGAAAAAAATGTCAAAACAATTACAAGAAGCTAGTGATTTAGACCCGGCTAAATTAGATAGACCTACATTTGAAAAAGGGTTAAGAGAGTTACTAGGTTCAGTAGAAGGAGATAAATTAATTGCTCAAGCTAATTTAAATGGTGAATTTAAAAAAGTTCCAAAATCTCTTGAAAAAACATTGGTCTTTAATGATTTAAAAATGAGATGGAATAATGATAGTAGGTCATTCAAGTCTTTCGGTAAGTTGGGGATTAGTAATGTGGGAAATAAGCAAATCCATAAATATGTAAATGGTAAAGTAGAGTTAATAAAAAAGAGGAGTGGAGATATATTAACTATTTACATAGAAGTTGATAGGAACAATTGGTATTTTTTCACGTATACCAGAGGCATTATGCAAGCTATTTCTTCAAATCAAGATTTTAACATTGCGATAACTGAAGAAAAACCGGATAAAAGAAAATCTAAGGCAGAAAAAGGGCAAAAACCTTATCAATACATGTATTCTACAGAAACCAAAAAAAGAGACTTTTTAAGAAAATTTGACAATTAAATTAGGTAAAAATCTATTTTTTGCATCAATAATATAATACTAATTTTGATTATTGGCATATAGCCTTTAAATGGTAAGGAAATACATACATAAAATAATATTGACAGTTATAATGCTGTTGTTTATTTCTGTTGGTTCTCAGGCTCAGTATTCCTCTGAAGAGGAACTTGTATCTGCAGCAAATAAGATGTTTGAAGATGAGGACTATATAGGTTCCTTAAAATTATTTTCTCAATTATTAAGTAATTACCCAAAAGATGCTAACTACAACTATAAGTATGGAGCATCTTCTTTATTCGCAAAGAATAATAAAGATGAGGCTTTAAAATATTTAAAGTTTGCTGCATCTAAAGCAAACGTTGATCCTTTGGCTTATTATTTTTTGGCAAAAGCCCAACACCTTAATTATAATTTTGATAATGCAATAGTCTATTACAATAGATTTAAAGAAAAGGCTAGTGCAAAAGATTTGCAGAAATATGATGTAAATCGACAAATTGAAATGTGCGAAAACGGTAAAAACCTTTTAAAAAGTATGGTTGATATTGGGGTATTAGATAAAAAAGAGATTAAGGAAACTGATTTTTTTCGTTCTTATCAATTAAAAGGAATTGAAGGTAAGGTAACCGTTAAGCCGGACGATTTTATGTCAAAATTGGATAAGAAAAAAAATGAAAATTCATTAATTTACATTGGATCAACAAAAGAAGAGAAAATAATTTTCTCTTCTTTTGGTAAGACCGAAAATAGTGGTAGAGATTTATTCAGTGTAGAAAGGATTTCGGGTGGTGGGTGGACAGAGCCCAGAAGTTTAGGTTTTGATATTAATACAAAGTATGACGAAAATTACCCCTTTTTACATCCTGATGGAAAAACCTTGTATTTCTGTTCAAAAGGCTATAACAGTATGGGCGGGTACGATGTTTTTAAATCTGTCTTCGATGCATCGACAGGAAAATGGTCTAAACCAGAAAACTTAGATTTCCCTATCAATACCCCTGGGGATGATGTTATGTACGTATCTGATGGGGATAATAAATTGGCATATTTTGCTTCTTCACGTGCAAGTATACAAGGAAAAATGATAGTTTATCATGTGACAGTAGATAGTAAGCCTATTATTAAATCTGTAATTAAAGGATTTTTCTTAGCAGAGTCTAATCCAAATATGAAATCAGCAACAATAACAGTTAGGGATGTTGATAAAGATAGAAGGTATGGGGTCTATAAGACCCATAATGTAACAGGAGAGTATTTATTAACTTTTCCTAAAAACGGAGGTAAATTTAAAATATTAGTAGAAACTACAACTGACGCTCCGGTTCACTCGGCAATTATTGAAATACCAGAATTGGATGGTTTTAGAGCATTAAAGCAAGAGTTAAGGTTGGTAGGTGAAGGAGATGATGAGAAGTTGGTTGTTAAGAATTTATTTGATGAATCTGATGAGTTTGATATCAATGATCCATTGGTTGTCCAAAATATTCTTAAAAAAAATGCAAATCTTGATGTGAACACAACTGAAGCTGAATTGAATAATACGCTAGCGAATAATTTAAATAATGCAGCAGAGAACCAAGAAAGCAATAATTCAGGTTATAGTAAATTTTCTGATAATCAAATCGTTAATAAGTCAGATAATACGGCATCAAAAATTATTGAGCAAACAAAAAAATCTAAGGAACAAGCTAATAATTCCTACCTAATTGCAAATGAGAAAAGCACCAAAGCAAAAGAATTATACAATGAAGCTATTGAATTGTATAATAGTGGAGAAAATAAAGAAGCAGAAGCTAAGAAACTAAAAGCGGCCAATTTAATTAATGAAGTTGTTGCGGCATTAGCTATTGCAAAAACATTAAATAATGAAGCTGTAGAAAGGGAAAGCGATTTAGAAAAGGTAAAATCTCTCCAAGAAAGTGTTAATAGTAATATTGGTAATGGAAATAGAACCGAAGCAGAAAATGACTTAGAAAAACTAGATAAAATTGCTTCGGCAACATATCATAATGAATCTGCAATTGAAACTGAGCAGAAAATTATTAATGTAAAACTAGCTGAGAAGCAAAAAACTTATAATAAAAGACGTGATGATGTAACGGAATTGTTAAACAGAGAATATGAGTTGACAGAAACCATTAATAAATTGAATGCTACGAAAGAAGCAACAAAAAAGAAAAGTGAAAAAGCAGAGTTAGAAGCTAACATTAAAGCACTAACAATAGATGTAGATGATGTGAAATTTGATTTAACCAACGCAAGAACCAAAGCAGTAAAAGCTGAACAAGAATATAATGAAGCTAAAATTCAAGCAGAAACTACAAAATCTATTATAACTACTGTTAGCCAGGAGAACACCACTGAAAGCTCAGTTACTGAATCCAGCAAACTTCAATTAGAAAATGATATTGCTTATTTTGAAAAAGAAGGATTAGTTGGACTTTATCCTTCTAATGAAGCTACAACAGAACCTATTACTTCTAATGACATTTATATTTTAGAAGAACACAAAAATAAATATAAAATTATTAACGATTCTGGTGAACTTATAGATTATAGTACTAATTATAGTGGAGAATTGGCTGATGCAGATAATGCTACTACTCCAGCTGAAAGAGCTCGAATAATTGTAAAAATTAATGAAAGTTGGATAAGGGATATTGATGAAGAAATAACGATTAGAAAGAATCAGTTAAAAGTTGAAAAGAATAATAGTAGTAAGACTAATCTTGAGAATAAAATCACCTCTTTAGAAGCTTTAAAATTTCAAAAACAAAAAGAAGTTAATGAGAATAATGAATTCTTAGCAGCAAATAATTCTACCACAAATGCGATTACATCAAATAATACCGTTTCTGAAGATGTAAACATAATGAACACTGATGGTAGCATTATTGATTATGAAGCCAAGTACACTTCTGAACTAGAGACTTTTACTGGAGAAGATAATGTTGATTCATACACTAAAAAAGCAGCCATTCATACCAACTGGGCAAGTGCCACAGAGCAAGAAATTTTAATAAAAAAAATGGAATTGGCTGAAGCAAATACAGCAGATAAAAATGGAATTGAGAACGAAATAGCTGTATTAGAAAACAATTTACAAGAGCAACAAGAGTTTGCAGCACTATACAACAGCCAAGCTGAATCGATTCGCTCAACAGAAGCATTAGTGAACAATGAGCAGCCTGTAACGAATAATGAAGAACCAGTAACCAATAACGAAGAACCTATTGCTAATAATGAAACAACCAATAACACTAATACTGCAAC
>JBFIEB010000009.1:0-21707 GCA_041603555.1 Vicingaceae bacterium | reverse complement strand
GTTTGCGCTGGCAAACGTGAATCTATGAGCACAAATAGATTCAATAATGTTTCTCTTTTCAGAATATAATCAGCAATAAATTCTTGCCATTTTACCCTGTTTTTCTTTGAAGTTTTGGCATAGCCATATCCAGGTAAATCCACAAAATAAAATTCATCATTAATCATAAAATGATTGATTAATTGTGTTTTACCTGGTGTTTGCGAAGTTTTAGCCAGTTTTTTATTATCAGTAATATAATTAATCAATGATGACTTCCCTACATTAGAACGTCCGATAAAAGCATATTCAGCTCTATCTGCCTCCGGGCATAGGGATAGTTTGGTGTTGCTAATTACAAATTCTGATGTTTTGATAATCATAATTACTCAATAATGAGTCAAAAATAGCCATTTAAATAGTGATTTTATGAAATCCTAAAAAGTGCTGAATTTATTTTAACAACACTTCTTTTTTCAACAGACACCCCTTCATATTAGTTAATCATAGTAGGCTTTTTGAGCACTTTTTTACAAAAGTTATCAACAAAGTGGTAAAAAGTGGTAGATTGTGGTAAAAATCTAGCTATATTTACCCTTTAATAAAATAAAGACTTGACAATTAGCAGATTGCGATGACAAATTTTATCGGAGAGTTTGAATGTAAATTGGATTCCAAGGGAAGGTTAATGCTCCCAGCCAGTTTAAGAAAGCAGTTGGATCCATCTGCTCAGGAGAGTTTTGTTATGAATCGAGGGTTTGAAAAGTGTTTGGTGTTATATCCCAAAAATGATTGGGAATATATCAGCGCTGAAGTCAATAAGTTGAATCAATATGTGAAAAAAAATAGAGAATTCATTCGGTATTTCTATCGTGGAGCAACGGAATTAGGATTAGATGGAACTGGACGATTATTATTTCCGAAAAGACTATTGGAGTATGCTGGAGCTGATAAAGAAGTAGTGCTCTTTGCTCATGGAAATAGAATTGAAGTTTGGGATAAAAAGACATACAATGGATTATTGACTGATGAGCCAGATGAGTTTGCAAATCTTGCAGAAGAGGTAATGGGAGGCTCATCTAACCAGGAGGAGGATGGAGTATCATAATCCTGTCTTGCTAAAAGAGTCTATTGACGGATTGAATATTAAGAATGATGAGATATGTGTGGATGTAACATTTGGAGGCGGAGGTCATTCTAAAGAGATATTAAAAAGATTGGGTGCAGGAGGTAAGTTGTTTGGTTTTGATCAGGATAAGGATGCAGAAGCAAACAGTTTAAAAGATGAGCGATTTGAGTTGGTGAAACAGAACTTTCGTTATTTGAAAAATTACTTAAAATTCTATCAGGTTGCTCAGGTAGATTCTATCCTGGCTGATTTGGGAGTTTCATCACATCAGTTTAACGAGGGTGAACGAGGGTTTTCCATTCGTTTTGAAGGACCACTGGATATGAGAATGAATCAGAGTGGAGAATTGACAGCAGAGAAGATTGTTAATGAGTATGAAGAGGAGGATTTGATTAGAATATTTAAGGAGTATGGAGAAGTAAACAATGCTAAGAAATTAGTTTTTGAAATTATAAACAAAAGGGAAGAAGGGAGAATATCAAGAACCCAAGAGTTAATTGAAATTATTGAGAATTGTGTGCCGAGAAA
This sequence comes from Vicingaceae bacterium, assembly GCA_041603555.1. GTDB lineage: Bacteria > Bacteroidota > Bacteroidia > Flavobacteriales_E > Vicingaceae. The sequence continues at coordinate 20,071 of JBFIEB010000009.1, read as the reverse complement.
GTTGAGAAATAAATATTTAGCTCAAGTTTTTCAGGCATTAAGGATAGAGGTTAACGATGAGTTGGGAGCATTAAAAGGGATGTTAGAACAAAGTTACGAGGTGCTTAAACAAGGAGGAAGATTATCTGTGATAACCTACCATTCGCTAGAAGACAGGCTCGTAAAGAATTTTTTTAAGATGGGAAAGTTTGAAGGTGAATTGGAAAAGGATTTTTACGGTAATCCCCAATTAAAGTTCAAACAAATAAATAGAAAACCAATTCTTCCAAGTGAAGAAGAAATTAAAAATAACAATAGAGCCCGGAGTGCAAAACTTCGGATAGCCGAAAAATTATGAAAGGATAAGTGAACACATTTAAGAAAGAAAAAAAGCCAAAAAAGAAAAAGGAACCCAGTAAGTTTTCAAAATCTATGGCGAATATATTTTCTGGAAACTTCTTGTCTCGTGACAATGTAGTCGGACTTCTACCCTTTATATTTTTCTTAACCTTTTTAGGAATAGTTTACATCGCTAACGGATATTATGCGGAAAAAATAGTTAGGAATTTACATCAGGTTGGTAATGATGTAAAAGAGCTAAGGTCAGAATACATTACCATAAAATCAGACTTAAATTATAAAAGTAAGCAGTCGCAAGTTGCGCAAGCAACAGCCTTACTGGAGATATTAGAATCAACTACTCCTCCAACAAAAATTGTAGTTACCCAAAATGAAATAAAAAAAATAGTTGATATAAATTAAAAATGAAAAACCAAAAGCAGATCATATTTTCTAGAGTATACCTGATATACGGAATGGTTTGTCTTTTTGCCGTTATAATCATTTTTCAAACATTTAAACTACAAGTTTGGGAAGGCGAAAAATGGAAAGCAAAGGAAGAGTCATTGACTCGAAATTTTCGTGAAATTGAAGCAGTGCGAGGCAATATTTATGCTGCTGATGAAAGCTTATTAGCCACCTCAATTCCAAAATATGAAGTTCGATTTGATGCTTTTACAGATGCCTTGACAGATGCTTATTTCAACGAGAATGTGGATTCACTGGCGTATCAACTTTCTAAATTATTTCCAGAAAAAACACAATCACAATACAAAGAGGAACTAAAAATAGCCAGAGCTCAAAGGAAACGATATCACTTAATCAGGAGGAATGTAAAGTTCACAGAGTTAAAAATTCTTAAAGATTTTCCAATTTTCAGACAAGGAAAATTTAAAGGAGGATTTATTAATGTACAGCAAAATAAAAGAGTTAGGCCATTTAAGAAATTGGCAGCACGAACAATTGGATATGAGCGAGAAGGGAGTAAGCCTGTTGGGTTAGAAGGTGCTTATAGCAAAGAATTGAGTGGAATTAAAGGAGAAATGTGGATGCAAAAAATCGCTGGAGGAGTTTGGATGCCAATTGATGAAAATAGCGGAAAAGAGCCTGAAGATGGTAGCGACATTTATACCACAATTGATGTAAATATTCAGGATGTAGCTCAACATGCATTAGAAAATCAGTTGTTAAAGCATCAGGCAGATCATGGTTGTGTTGCTTTGATGGAAGTTTCTACTGGAGATATAAAAGCTATTGCAAACTTAAAGAGAAACCAAGATGGCTCTTATTATGAAAGCTATAATTATGTGGTTGGAGAAAGTACTGAACCAGGGTCAACATTTAAGTTAGCTTCTTTAATGGCTGCATTCGAAGATGGGTATTTGGATTTGGATGACATGGTGGATACTGAAAATGGAACAACAATGTTTTATGATTTAAAAATGAAAGATTCTCATCATGGTGGTTATGGTAAAATTTCTATCAAAGAATCATTTGTTAAATCTTCAAATGTTGGTATTTCTAAAGAAATAAATAGAGTGTATTCAACAAAGCCACAAGATTTTGTGGATAGACTTTATAAAATGGATTTGAATAAGAAATTAGGAATTGAAATCGCTGGTGAGGGTGCTCCATTAATTAAAAGTACTGATAATGAATTTTGGTCTGGTGTTTCTATTCCAATGATGTCTATTGGTTATGAGGTTCAAATGACTCCTTTACAAATTTTAACCTTTTACAATGCCATTGCTAATGATGGAAAAATGGTAAAGCCAAGATTTGTAAAAGAAGTGCGACAAAGTGGGAGATTGGTTAAACAGTACGAGACTGAAGTAATTAATAATTCTATTTGTTCGAAAAAAACCATTAAAATGGCGAAAGAAATGTTGGAGGGTGTTGTTGAAGAGGGCACTGGGAAAAATTTGAAGAATTCAAGGTATAAAATTGCAGGGAAAACAGGAACAGCGCAAATTGCTAATGCAAAATATGGTTATAAATATGATTCAAAAGTTAGTCACCAAGCTTCTTTCGTTGGTTATTTTCCAGCTGATAGTCCTAAGTATACATGTATTGTAGTAGTTAATGCGCCCACTCAAAATGTATATTATGGAAACTTAGTTGCGGGACCTATTTTTAAAGAAGTAGCTGATAAGGTTTATGCGAACAGCATCAGAATTCATGATGAACTAGACACAAAGGAACATTTTGCTGTTTCAAGAATCCCTTATGCAAAGGATGGGTATTATAACGATCTCTCTAAAGTTTACTCAACATTAAACATTAAAACTTCAAAAGAAGGAGCAAACCCTGAATGGGCAAAAGTTTCTACAGGAGATAAACATGTGAAAATTTACAAGAAAAAGATTGCTCCAATTTATGTTCCTGATGTTATTGGTATGAGCATTAAAGATGCCATATATATATTAGAAAATCAAGGAATGAATGTTCAGTTTACTGGAAGTGGGGTGGTTAAAACACAGTCGATTACTCCTGGTGAAAAAATTATTAGAGGAGAAAAAATAATACTTGAGTTGGTTTGAAATTATTAAAGGACATCATATATAGAGCAGGTATAGAAGAAGTAATTGGATCTACTCAGGTTGCTATAGAAAAGGTGTGCTTTGATTCAAGAGAGATAGAAAAATTTAGTCTTTTCATTGCTGTTTCGGGCACCCGAGTTGATGGACACCAATTTATTACCAAAGGAATTGAAGATGGTGCTGTCGCTATTGTGTGTGAAAAATTTCCAGAAGAAATTAATGAGTCGATTACTTACATTAAAGTGCAAAGTAGCAGTGAGGCTTTAGGTATAATAGCTGCTAATTTTTATGATAATCCTGCTTCAGAAATTAAATTAGTAGGCATTACTGGAACGAATGGTAAAACAACCACAGCAACATTATTACACCAGTTATATACTCAATTAGGGTATAAATCAGGGTTGCTTTCAACAGTAGTAAATAAAATTGGAACGGAAGAAATTTCAGCTACACACACAACTCCAGATGCACTTCAGTTAAATGCATTATTAAGATATATGATTACTGAAGATTGTGAGTATTGTTTTATGGAAGTAAGTTCTCATGCCATACATCAAAACAGAATTGCTGGGTTAGATTTTACAGGAGCTGTATTTACAAACATTAGCCATGATCATTTAGATTACCACAAAACTTTTGATGAATACTTAAAAGCGAAGAAGTATTTCTTCGATTGTTTAAGTGAAGAGGCATTTGCTTTAGTGAATAAAGATGATAAAAATGGTTTAGTGATGCTGCAAAATACTAAAGCACAAAAAGTGACTTATGCCTTAAAAAGTATGTCCAATTTCAGTTGTAAAATTATTGAAAGTGATTTCTCTGGAATGCAATTAAATATTGACGGTAGTGAGGTTTGGACAAAATTGATAGGAGAATTTAATGCATACAATTTATTGGCTATTTATTCCACCGCTATTATGCTTGGACAAGATAAGTTGAATGTGCTAACTGCTATCAGCAATCTTGTTTCAGTTGATGGTAGGTTTCAATATGTAAAATCATCAAACAACATTGCTGGAATTGTTGATTATGCACATACACCAGATGCATTAAAAAATGTACTGAAAACAATAAATGATATTAGAACAGGAAACGAACAACTGATTACACTAGTTGGTTGTGGTGGAGATAGGGATAAAGATAAAAGACCAATAATGGCTCAAATTGCTTGCGATTTGAGTGATAAGATAATTCTTACTTCAGATAATCCAAGGTCGGAGAACCCTGATGAAATAATTAAGGATATGCGCCAAGGAGTTGATGGTACTCATTTTAAAAAAGTGTTGGCAATTGTGAATAGAGAAGAAGCGATTCGAACAGCTTGCTCATTAGCAAGTGATGGTGATATTATATTGGTTGCGGGGAAAGGACATGAAAAATATCAAGAAATTAATGGGGAGAAATTACCATTTGATGACATGAAAATATTGGAAGAAACTTTTGAATTAATGAAAAACTAATGCTGTATTATCTATTTACATACTTACAAGAGCTAGATGTTCCTGGAGCTGGAGTATTCCAGTACATTACCTTTCGAGCAGCTTTTGCATTAATCGGGTCTCTTATTATTACTATGGTAATTGGTAAAAGAATTATTCAGCGATTACAGTTTTTGCAAGTTGGTGAGATAGTAAGAGACTTAGGGTTACAAGGGCAAATAGAAAAACAAGGGACACCGACTATGGGTGGATTAATCATTTTGGCAGCTATTTTAATACCAACACTTTTATTTGCTAAGCTTGATAATATCTACGTTATTTTGATGATTATTTCTACCATTTTATTGGGGTTGATAGGGTTTATTGATGATTACATTAAAGTATTTAAAAAGAACAAAAAAGGGTTAGCTGGTAGGTTTAAAATAATGGGGCAGATTGGCGTTGGAATAATTGTAGGCTCTATCCTTTATTTTAATGAAGGAGTAGTGGTAAAGCAAAAAACTTTTAATGAAAGCGCACCTAATCATATCAGTTATGAAATATTAAATGATGAAGTAAAAGAGTCTTCTACTAATTATACCTGGGAAAAAGTAAAATCTACTGTTACTACTATCCCATTTATGAAAAACAATGAATTTGATTATGCAGCATTAACCAGTTGGGCAGGAAAATATTCCTATTTATTAGGAGGTATAGTTTTCATCCTTATTGTTATTATCATCATAACAGCGGTATCAAATGGTGCAAATATGACGGATGGGTTAGATGGCTTAGCAACAGGAACTTCGGCTATAATAGGGGTCACTTTGGCTGTTTTCGCTTATGTATCGGGTAATACTGTTTTTGCAAATTATTTAAACATAATGTATATCCCTGAATCAGGAGAGATGGTGGTCTTTATCGCTGCATTCGTTGGAGGGTGTGTAGGGTTTTTATGGTACAACTCATATCCTGCTCAAGTGTTTATGGGAGATACAGGTAGTCTGGCTTTGGGTGGTATTATTGCGGTTTTTGCATTAGCAGTCAGAAAAGAATTACTTATCCCTTTATTATGTGGCATCTTCTTAATTGAAAATTTATCAGTGATGATTCAGGTTGGTTATTTTAAATACAGCAAAAAGAAATACGGAGAAGGAAGAAGGGTGTTTTTAATGGCTCCATTGCATCACCATTTTCAGAAAAAAAATATGCATGAAGCAAAAATTGTATCAAGGTTTTGGATTGTAGGAATAATGTTGGCACTGCTAACATTTGTAACCTTAAAACTGAGATAAAATGAGTAAAAGGCTCGTCATTTTAGGTGGGGGAGAAAGTGGTATAGGAGCAGCTATTTTGGCGAAAAAAAAAGGATTTGAAGTATTTGTCTCTGATAAAGGTGAGCTAAAAGACAGATACAAAAGTGTTCTTATAAATATTGAAGTTGAATGGGAAGAAGGAAAGCACACAGCATCTAAAATTGTGAATGCATCTGAAGTGATAAAGAGTCCTGGAATACCGGATACGATTCCTTTGATTATGAAAATTAAAGAAAAAAGGATTCCGATAATTTCCGAAATAGAGTTTGCAGGTAGATATACCAACGCAAAAATTATTGGGATAACCGGAAGTAACGGTAAAACAACGACTGCATTATTAACATTTCATATGCTAAAAAAAGCAGGATTAAATGTTGGTTTAGCAGGTAATGTCGGAGATAGTTTGGCCAGACAAGTTGCAGAAGATGATAAAGGGTTTTACGTGTTGGAATTGAGCAGTTTTCAGTTAGATGGGATGGTAGATTTTAAAGTTGATATCGCAATGATATTAAATATAACACCAGATCATTTGGATAGATATGATAACAAGTTTGAAAATTATGTAGAATCCAAATTTAGGATTCTTCAAAATCAAACAAAATACAATGAGATAATCTATTGCCATGATGATGAAGTGATAAGGGAAAGAATAGAGCAAGGAAATTATAAAGGGATGAAACATCCATTTAGTATAAAAACAATTACCTCTAATGGAGGCTATATAAATAAAGAGAATTTAATTATAAACACTAATAATAAATTATTTAAAATGAAAATCACAGAATTAGCACTACAAGGAAAGCACAACCTGTATAATTCAATGGCATCGGGAATTGCAGGAAGAGTACTTGACCTTAAAAAAGAAATAATCAGAGAAAGTTTGTCTGATTTTCAAAATGTTGAACACCGATTAGAAGAAGTTGGAAAAGTTCATGGAATTACTTTTGTTAACGATTCAAAAGCAACAAATGTAAATTCGACTTGGTATGCTTTAGAAAGTTTTCAGCATCCAGTCGTTTGGATAGTTGGAGGGGTCGATAAAGGAAATGATTATGAAATGTTGGCCGAATTAGTTTCTGACAAAGTAAAAGCAATCGTTTGTTTAGGTAAAGACAATAAAAAAATTCACGAAGCTTTTAAAGACATTATTGAAAATATTGTTGATGCAGAAACAGCTCAGGATGCAGTAAATATGGCATACCAATTAAGCGAAAAAGGAGATACCGTGCTATTATCTCCAGCTTGTGCGAGCTTTGATTTATTCGATAATTACGAAGATAGAGGTCATCAATTTAAAAAAGCAGTAAAAGCTTTATAAGATGAATGAGTTGATTAACATATCAGGTCAACAATTTTATTATTCCAGTCTAAATGAATTGACAGGCAGGTGGTCTCAAAAGGAGAAGTGTGCTATAATTATCCATGAAAGTTACCTAGATGATTTTTTAACCAATCATAGAAATATTATTGGAGAATCGGGACAAATAATTATTATTAGTGAAAATGTTAATAAGGCTTTATCCCAATTAGAGGGAGTAAATGTATTATTAATTGCTGTCGAAAGTTTTGAAGAAGCAGTAAGAATAGCAGTTTTGGGGTCAGCCTTGATTAAAAAGGTCATTTGTTTACCCAGCGAAGATGAACATACAGCTAGCACAGTATTGAATGCAATGGAATTTAAAATTTAATGTCATTTGTAGAAAAGTATATAAAAGGAGATAGGGTAATATGGTTAGTAGTTTTTTTATTAGCTATTCTATCATTACTGGCTGTCTATAGTTCAATAGTTACATTAGCATACAAGTACAGAGGAGGAAACACTTTGTATTACCTTATTAAGCACACTATTATCTTGGTTATTGGGTTCACTCTAATGTTGGGAGCACATAATTTAAATTATAAATACTATTCCAGAATATCCCAAATAGCATTATTTCTTTCTATACCACTATTATTACTTACCTTAATTACTGGAGCAAATATTAATGATGCTAGTAGATGGTTGGTCATCCCCGTTATTAATCAAACATTCCAAACATCAGATTTAGCTAAGCTAGCTTTAATTATGTATTTGGCAAGGTTGCTTTACAAAAAGCAGGAGAATATAAAAGATTTTAAATCTGCCTTTCTTCCAATAATGGTTCCTGTACTATTAGTTTGTGGATTAATTTTACCAGCTAATTTTTCTACTGCAGCAATGTTATTTATGACTAGCCTAATTATTATGTTTATCGGGCGGGTTAATATAAAATATATTCTATCCTTAATAGGAATTGGTCTTGGTTCATTAATGTTGATGTTATTAATTGCAAAAGCAAAACCTGATTTATTACCGAGGTTAGATACTTGGGTAAGTCGAATAGAATCTTTTTCCAAAGGAGATAGTGAAGGGAATTATCAAGCAGACCAGGCAAAAATTGCAATTGCTACTGGAGGAATTATCGGGAAAGGACCTGGAGGAAGTACTCAGCGTAACTTTTTACCACATCCATACTCAGATTTTATTTATGCCATTGTAATTGAAGAGTACGGTTTAGCTGGAGGATTTTCGGTTATTATTCTTTACCTCATTCTTTTTTATCGAGGAATTAAAATTGCACAAAAAGCTGAAAAAAGTTTTGGAACCTTTCTCGCTGTCGGTTTGTCATTTAGTTTAGTGTTTCAAGCAATGATAAATATGGCTGTTGCTGTGAATTTGTTTCCAGTAACAGGTCAGCCTTTACCTTTAGTCAGTATGGGAGGAACATCTATATGGTTTACCTGTTTGGCAATAGGAATAATATTAAGTGTAAGTAGAAAATCAGAAAAAGTAGAATCTAAAAGAGTTAATGTCGCAGTTTAGAGTTATCATTAGTGGAGGAGGAACTGGAGGTCATATTTTTCCAGCAATAGCTATTGCAAACGCTATTAAAGAAAAATATTCTGACACCAAGATTCTATTTGTGGGGGCATTAGGACGAATGGAAATGGAAAAAGTACCTGCAGCAGGATATGATATTATTGGCCTTCCAATAATGGGATTGCAAAGAAGGATTACATTGCAGAATTTAAAATTTCCTTTTAAGTTATTAGCGAGTTTATTAAAAGCTAAAAAAATAATTAAGGAGTTCGATCCAGATGTTGTAGTTGGTGTTGGTGGTTACGCGAGTGGACCATTATTAAAAGCAGCAACAAATAAAGGAATTCCTGCTTTGGTTCAAGAACAGAATTCTTATCCCGGAATTACCAATAAACTTTTGGCGAAAAAAGTGCAAAAAATATGTGTTGCTTATGATAATATGGATCGATTTTTTCCAAAAGAGAAAATAATGCTGACCGGAAATCCAGTTCGCCAAGACATTAAAAATCTAAAAGCAAAAAAAGCTAGAGGAATAGAGCATTTTGGTTTAAATGAAAACAAAAAAACAGTATTGGTTGTAGGTGGAAGTTTGGGGGCAAGAACTATTAATCATGCTATCGATGCTGGAATAGAAGAAATTGCTAATAACGATATCCAGTTAGTATGGCAAACAGGTAAATTATATGTAGATGAAGCTGCTAGGACGGTTTCAAAATACGAAGAGAAAGGGATTAAAACGATGCCTTTTATAAGTAAAATGGATTATGCGTATGCTGTTGCAGACGTTGTTGTTTCACGAGCAGGAGCAATGTCAGTTTCTGAATTGAGTATTGCTGCAAAACCTACGATTTTTGTTCCGTTGCCAAGTGCTGCTGAAGATCATCAAACTAAGAATGCTATGGCTTTGGTTAACCATAATGCTGCTTTATTAGTTAAAGATATTGAGGCACAAGATAAACTAATACCAACGTTAATTAACTTAATAAAGGATGAAGAAGAGCAACTAAAAATAGCGAACAATGTTGCAAAAATGGCTTTTACCGATTCTGCAAATATTATTGCTGATGAGGTGGTAAAACTGATAAAAAGATAATGGAAATTAAAAACGTACATACCATTTATTTTATTGGTGTTGGAGGGATAGGTATGAGTGCCATTGCTCGTTATTTTAATTCATTGGAGTGTAAAGTATTTGGTTATGATAAGACTAAAACTGTTTTAACTGAACAACTGGAATCAGAGGGAATAATAATTCATTATAATGAAGATATTAATCAAATTCCATTAACAATAAGACAACAAGAAGAAGGTACGCTTGTAATTTATACCCCGGCTATTCCAGAGGATAATAAAGAATTTCAATATTTAAAAAAAGAAGGAATAAAACTTTATAAGAGAGCTGAAGTGTTGGGTTTAATTAGCCAAAAATATTTTACAATTGCTATTGCCGGGACTCATGGGAAAACAACCACATCTTCAATTATAGCTCATATTTTAAATGAATGTTGTGCTAATTGCATTGCTTTTTTAGGAGGAATAAGTTTAAATTTTAATTCGAATTTGTTACTAAATAAAGATGCTTCAATAATTGTAGTCGAAGCAGATGAATATGATCGTTCTTTTTTAATGCTTTCACCAGATATTGCTTTAATTACTTCTTTGGATGCGGATCATTTAGATATTTATGGTGACAAAGATAAAATGAAAAGTACCTATATAGAATTTGCAAATAAGATAAAAGAAGGCGGGAAATTAATTACTAAAAAAGAACATGTTGATGTTTTGGGGGCTCGTACAGATATTAAAAAATCAACGTATTCGATTTCAAAACAGACAGATACTAAAGCATTAAATGTAAATATTGTAGATGGTAATTACGTTGTTGATATAGAAAGTAGTGCTGAATTAATTACCAATGTAAAAATTGGACTACCAGGAATTCATAATGTAGAAAATGCCGTTGGAGCTTTTGCGATTGCTAATGAATTGGGAATTGATAAATCGAAAATCAAAGATGCTTTGGCTAGTTACAAAGGAGTTCAGCGGAGATTTGAAACTCATATAAAAACTAATAAATTAGTCTATATTGATGATTATGCACATCATCCATCTGAGATAGAGATGTGTGTTAAATCCGCAAAGGAACTCTTCCCTGGAAAAAAAATTACTGGAGTATTTCAACCGCATTTATATAGCCGAACCAGAGATTTTGTACACGAATTTGCCAAAAGTCTTTCTTTGCTTGATGAATTGATTTTGCTTGATATTTATCCTGCAAGAGAGTTACCAATAGAAGGAGTATCATCAGAAATAATAGCTGAAAAAGTAAGCATCTCTGATAAATCTATTGTACCTAATGAAAACCTCTTAGAATATTTATCTAATAAGAATATTGAAGTATTACTTACCCTTGGTGCTGGCGATATTGATGTTTTTGTGCGACCAATTAAGCAATTGCTAACAAATCAATTAGAAGAGATTAATGAATAGACTTCTTCAAATAGCAATTTGGGCAATTGTCATTGCTGTAATCATTTTAACCTTAGGGTTTATAAATAAATCAAAGCAAAGCATGATGTTAATTAAACCTATAATAAACATCGATTATGAAACTGAAAATAGATTTGTTCATGACAATGATATTTTAGCTCAAATTCTAAATAAATCAGATACCGGTGTTTTATATTTAAATCAATTTAATGTTAGCAAGCTTGAAGAAAAATTAAGTAATAACAACTCCATTAAAGATGTGCAGGTATACAAAACCATTGACGGGGAATTAATTGTAAATGTTAAACAGCGTAGGCCTATTGTTCGCATATTTTCTAAAAATGAAAGTTATTATATAGATGAGAAAGGTCATTTAATGCCTTTGTCTGGCAAGTATACGGCTCGCCTTTTAGTGGTTAGTGGAAATTTAAATGAACCATTTGGAAAACGATATCAGTTTGATTATAACAGTTTGAATGACACGTTGGTTGATAAAACATTGTTGGATGATATTTATGAAATTTCAAAATATATTGATGAATCTGAGTTTTGGAGAGCTCAAATTGAACAAATACATGTTAATAAAGTGTATGAGTTTGAACTCGTACCAAAGGTAGGAAATCATAAAATTGTATTTGGAGGAAAAGAGAATATAGAAAGCAAGTTTGAAAAACTAATGATTTTTTATAAAAAAGGATTAAGTAAAACAGGGTGGAATGAGTATTCTGAAATTAATCTAAAATATAAAAACCAGGTAGTTTGTACAAAAATATATAATTAAGAAATGGAAGGAGTACCATCGGAAATAGTAGTAGGGTTAGATATAGGAACAACTAAAATTGTGGTTATCGTTGGTCGTAAAAACGAGCATGGTAAGTTAGAAATTTTAGGGATGGGCAAATCCGAATCAATAGGTGTTTCTAGAGGTGTTGTTTCTAATATTGATAAAACTGTACAGTCTATAAAAACAGCTGTAGAAGATGCTGAAAATAAAGCAGGAGTAGATATTAAAGTCGTTAATGTTGGGATAGCTGGGCAGCATATTAAAAGCTTACAGCATAGGGGAATTAAAGTAAGGCATAATATCGATGATGAGATTAACCAAAACGACATTAATGCATTGATAGATGATATGTATAAACTGGTAATGCTACCAGGCGAAGAGATTATACATGTTTTACCTCAAGAGTATATTATTGATAACGAACAAGGGATAAAAGATCCTATTGGTATGGCTGGGGTTAGATTAGAAGCCAATTTTCACATTATTACCGGGCAGATAGCTGCCGCTAAAAATATTTTTAAATGTGTTCATAAAGCCGGATTAGAGGTAGATGATTTAATACTAGAACCTTTAGCATCTTCTGAAGCGGTATTAAGTGCTGAAGAAAAAGAAGCAGGAGTTGCTTTGGTTGATATAGGTGGTGGAACAACTGATATTGCCATTTTCCAAGATGGTATTATCCGACATACTGCCGTAATTCCTTTTGGCGGTAATGCAATTACAGAAGATATTAAAGAAGGTTGTGGTATCATAAAAAATCAGGCAGAACTATTGAAATTAAAATTTGGTTCAGCGCTGGCAAGTGAGAGTAAAGAGAATGAAATAGTTTCAATACCAGGATTAAGAGGGAGAGACCCCAAAGAAATCTCTTTGAAAACATTAGCGCAAATTATTCAGGCTAGAATGGAAGAGATTATTGAGAACATCTATTATGAGATTAAGAATTCAGGTTATGAAAATAAATTAATATGCGGTATAGTTGTTACAGGTGGTGGGTCGCAATTAAAACACATATCGCAATTATTAGAGTATGTTACAGGTATGGATACCAGAATCGGGTACCCAAATGAACACCTTGCAAAAGGGAATGCAGAAGAGATGACTAGTCCTATGTATGCAACAGGAGTTGGTTTAGTGATTAAAGGATTTGACACAATAGGACATAAAAATTCCTCAAATTCTGGAGATGTTGTAGGACACTCCAAAAAAGAAAAAGGTGGATTTTTTGATAAGATTATGAATGTCGGACAAAAGTTTTTTGAAGACGAGAGTTAAAGAATATATAATAGTAATTAAAAGCCCTATATTATGAAATTTGATTTACCAAAAGATCAAGCATCGATTATTAAAGTATTTGGTGTAGGTGGTGGAGGAAGTAATGCCGTAAACCACATGTATGACCAAGGAATTACTGGTGTAGATTTTGTTATTTGTAATACTGATGCTCAGGCATTAGATCAAAGCCCTATCCCCAATAAAATTCAGTTAGGAACAACATTAACAGAAGGTTTAGGGGCAGGAGCAAATCCTGAAGTTGGTAAAAACGCTGCTATCGAAGACATTGAAAACATTAAAAGTATTTTAGAAAAAAATACTAAAATGGTTTTTATAACTGCTGGGATGGGCGGTGGAACTGGATCTGGAGCTGCACCAATTATTGCAGAAGCAGCCAGAGATATGGGGATTTTAACGGTTGGTATTGTTACTATTCCATTTTCATTTGAAGGAAGGAGAAGAAAGCAGCAAGCAGATGAAGGGTTATCGGAGTTAAAAAAACATGTAGACACTTTATTAGTAATCAATAATGATAAGCTAAGAATGATGCATGGAAACCTTAAAATGGGTGAAGCATTTTCAAAAGCAGATGATATTTTAACAACTGCTGCAAAAGGAATTGCAGAAATTATTACAGTAGCTGGTTACATCAATGTTGATTTCGAAGATGTTAAAACAGTAATGAAAGATGGTGGAACAGCAATAATGGGCTCTGCCGAAGGAGAGGGAGAAAACAGATCTATTGAAGCAGTTACAAAAGCATTATCATCACCATTACTAAACGATAATGAAATTAAAGGGGCAAATTTCATATTGTTAAATGTTACATCTGGGGATGATGAAATTACTATGGATGAAATAGATGAAATAACTGATTATATACAAAATGAGGCAGGCTATACAGCTGAGCTAATTTGGGGGAATGGAACTGATGAAAGATTGGGCAATAAAGTTTCAGTTACAGTTATTGCAACAGGATTTGGAGCAAGTGACTCGGATAATTTCGAATTTGGTAGAAAGCCAGAAAAAGTGGTGATTGATTTGGATGCCGATGTTCCAACAAACATTACTCAACCGCTTGAAGAAGAAATTGAAGACGCTGCGACTGAGGAAGTTGTGAACGAATTAGAGGAACCAACGCTTTTAACTAAAGAAGTTGAAGAACAACCGTCATTAAATTTTGAACCTTCTTTATCAGATACGGAAGATAATAAAGAAATAGAAGAAAAAGTAGTCTTTAACTTAGATGATGATGAAAAAATAGAGGCAGAGGAAGAGGAAGAGGCGGAGGTGGAAATGGAAGAAGAATCAGACTGGAACTGGAGTGAAGTAAATGAAGGAGAGATTGAAGCCGCTAATACAGTTGAAGAAATTGATGATTTGTCAGAAAATTTTAATTCTGTTCAGGAAGAAAGTAAGACTATTGTATGGAATTTAAATGAGGACGACTCTATTGATGAAGTTACAGATGAAGTAAATGATTTTGTGGCAGATAATACAGAGGAAACAAGTGATGAAATGACTTTTGAGAAAAAAGAGGTTTCTACAGAAAATGAATCACAAGAAGAACCTGTATACACAAATAGAATTCCAGATGAAGAACAATTAAAACGGTCTCAGGAAAGAATTATGAAAATAAAAGAATTGGGTATAAAAATGAAAACGCCATCTGGAATAAATGATTTAGAGAACGAACCGGCTTATAAAAGAAGAAAAATTGATTTGGATGAAACTCCACATTCTTCAGAAAACCCTATTTCAAGGTTTACTTTATCAGATGATGAGGAAGGAAAACCAACATTAAATGATGATAATTCATTTTTACATGATAATGTAGATTAATTAGTGAGGTAGTTAGTATTTAATTTAATTTTTAAGTCGCTTCTTAGTAAATTTGAAGCGACTTTTTTAATTTATAAATTATGAATCTTACAGAACAAATTGACCAAGATATAAAGGCTGCAATGTTAGCTAGAGAAAAAGACAAATTAGAAGCTTTAAGAGCCGTTAAAGCTGCTTTATTGATTGAAGGGACTAAAGACGGTAGTGGAGAAGTTTCTGATGAAACAGGGTTAGCAATTGTCCAAAAGTTAGTAAAACAAAGAAAAGATGCCTCCGCTATATTTAAAGAACAAGGAAGAGAGGATTTAGCCAAAGATGAAGATTTTCAAATAGAAATTTTAAATGTTTACTTACCTGAGCAAATGGGAGAAGACGAAGTACGTAAAATAGTTAAAGAAACTATTGAGAAAGTTGGAGCTGAAGGGCCGCAAGATATGGGGAAAGTGATGGGGTCTGTAATGGGGAAGCTAAAAGGTAAAGCTGATGGGCAACTAATTTCATCTTTAGTAAAGGAGTGTTTGGCTTAAATTGAAATTTTTTCCCGCGTAGGTGGGAATCCAGAAAAGAATTAGAAATTAAAACATGGATCCCACTTTTCAGTGGGATAGTCCAACTTACCACACTAAAAGTGAGGAGTTTTACTAATTAAAGTATTCAATCTCTCTTACTAAAATACCACTAGGATTATTATTCTCAAATACTATTTTCTTAATCCAATTTCCTCTTGCATCATAATCATACTTATATGTGTAAGTAGATGAATCTCCAAAATTTAACTCATTATAATTATTTGAGTCATCGTACTTATAGTTGTTTTTGGAAATAAGTTTATTATCTCTGTGAAATTCAGATGATGAAATATTATTCTTATCATCAAAAGTATATATTTCTTTAGTATCAATAACTTCTTCGGTTTTAAACCGTTTTACTTCTGTTAAATTACCCCTGGCATCATATTGATAGGACTCTATCCAATTGTACCGACCATCATTTGTTTCATAGTTTAAACGCGATATTTTCCCATCATCATCAATTTCATACTTTCCTGTTCCAAAAAGTATTCCTTGAGAGTCGTATTCATTGTATTCAACTAATTTATCTTTTTTGTATAAAAAAACAGTTCTATTTGCAAGCGTTCCATCAGGTATGTAGTCGTTTTGTTCAATCTTATTTCCATCTAAATTAAATAGCACTTCTTGATTATAGATGTGCCTTATTTTTTCACCACTGCTAATAATACTAAAATTATTTACAGCTAAGAATTTTACTTCTCTAAAAGATTTTACATCCCCATTTAAATTAAATTTACTCCAATCTGTATTAAAGTGTTCTTCTCCACTTTTTTTATTACATGAAAGCCAAAAAAAAGGGATAAATAAAATAAGAAGTAGCTTTTTCATAACTATTGCGAATACTGTTACCATGAAATTACATAATTTACAATAATGTTGAAAATATATTAGACAATTGTTACCTTTTACCCTATAAAAACATTTTTTTATACCATAAAACACCTTTGAACAAAGAGATTCTTAAACTAGCGATTCCTAATATAATGGCAAACCTTTCGGTGCCTTTATTAAGTGTGGTAGATGTTGCGCTAATGGCTCATTTAACTGATGAATCGTATATTCTGTCTATAGGGTTTGGTGTAATGATATTCAACTTTATTTATTGGGCTTTTGGTTTTTTAAGAATGGGAATTACCGGAATGACAGCTCAGGAGGTTGGAAGAGGGGACATGCCAGAATCTTATCGGTTATTATTCAGAGGGTTAATCATTGCTTTTCTGGGTGCTTTAGTGTTATTTTTATTTAAAGACTTATTGTTACAACTTTCATTGTATCTAATTGACTCAAATGATATGGTAAACCAACAAGTTACAACCTATTTTAACATTAGAATTTATGCAGCTCCGGCAACATTAGGTTTGTATGCATTTATAGGTTGGTTTTTAGGTAAACAAAACGCAACTATAGCAATGGTAGTAACTATAGCGGTCAATATTTTGAATGCTGCAATTAGCTATTATTTTGTCACTTATTTAACAATGGAAACAGCAGGTGTTGCTTACGGAACCTTAATAGCACAATATGCCGGTTTTGTGTTGGCGATTATATGCTTTGTTATCTTTTATAAACAACATTTAAATCGAGAAGCATTTAATAATTTATTTGAATTGGTTGCGATAAGGAAATTTATAGCTGTTAATTCTGATATACTTATCAGAACATTGTGTTTAATTTTTGCATTGTCATTTTTTAAAATAATGTCAGCAAAAGAAGGGGACCTTATAGGAGCAGCAAATATTCTATTATTAGAATTTATAACAATAGCAGCGTATGGTATTGATGGATTTGCATTTGCCGCAGAATCCATAAGTGGTAAATATTTTGGCGCAAAAGATAAAGTGAAGTTTAAAAAAGCAGTGCGTTATTGTTTTTATTGGGGTATGGGTTTAGGATTAATTTACTCCTTAATTTATCTATTGTTTGGTAGAAACATCTTAATCGTGTTAACCAACCAAACAGAAGTCATTAACATTGCTATGGATTATTTGTTTTGGTTGGTTATTTTTCCGGTATTGAGTGTTATTCCTTTTGTTTGGGATGGGATATACATTGGTTTAACTTCATCTAAAGCCATGCGAAATACGATGTTGTTTTCAACTTTTTTAATTTTTCTACCGGCTTATTATCTATTGGCAGAATATTATGGAAACCATGGGTTATGGCTGTCTATGATATTATTTGTTTTGGCAAGGGGAATTAGTCAAACCATTTTGGCAAAGAAAGTGGTTTACGCTAAATTGGAGTAGCTATTTTTTTATTGTTATTCGCTCCCTCAATCTTAAAAATGGTTTTTCAAAATAATGATAGGATAAACTGGAAATAACAACTGATGAAATAAAAGAGATGAGCATAAATAATGAGAGATTAGCCCAGTTGACCAACGGTAAATTAAAATGAATAAAAATTTTATTCAGTCCTACCATCACAAATGCATGATAAATATAGAGACCGTAACTTATTTTTCCTAGATACGATAAAGGGTTTTTATCACTAAACTTAAGTTTAGAATCTTTAGGAATGAACACGGCAATTAAACAAGTAAATAAAATGGCAATAACTGTTGGTCTAAATACATTGCCAACACTTGGGTAGTGGTAAGGATATATTTCGCTTTGGAAGACAACAAAGGCAATTACTATTAAAACTGTTAATACTCTTATAAAAAAAGGGATACTATCAATGAAACCAGCTACTTTTTCAAAGTTTTTAGCAACGAAGTAACCTAAGATTCCACCAATAGCAAAAAAATCAAGGTTGGTAAAAATTTCCTGCGTTTCTATATGCTCATTATGAATAACTAGGGGTTCAATAAACCTGGAAACAATAGCAAGTATAACCGAACAGATTAGAAAAAGAAGAATTCTATTTTTAGGAATAAAAAACATTGCGAATACCCAAAGTATATAAAAATGTTCTTCAATACATAAAGTCCAAAACATAGTTATTGTGGTAGCGTTTGGATGCATATCAGTGAGATACATTTTGTAGTTTTCGAGAAAAAAGAAGGAAAAATGCCAGTCTAAATCGTAACCATAACCATATTCATTAAAACCGAGAAAGAGTGTTTTAATATTTACTGGAAGTACGAACATTAAAATAATAATTAGAAAAAAGAGTGGCCAAATTCGTAGCGTTCTGCGGATAAAAAACTTTTTAATGTCTACTTTATTTGTACTTATTTTTTCATGAATCAAGAGATAAGAAATTAAAAATCCACTCAATACAAAAAAGAAAGAAACACCAATTCCTCCACCTTTTTTAAGGAATCCAAAAACAGGAAAAGCTACTGCTGAGGTAATAGGAACATGAAGCAGAAACACTTTAAAAAAAGCAAAAAATCGAAAAGCATCTAATGAATGGAAGTGAAGTTTATTCCCCATAACAATTAAATTGTCATTGAAAATATTCGAGTTTTAGGCTGATTTCTTATCAATAATAAGTCAAAAGCCATACACACGTTTCTTACAAAAGGGCGTGCATTTTCAGGTAGCTTTAACCCGGTTTTAGTGATTATAACCAAACCATCTTCTTCCATTTCTCTTAATCGCTCTAAACACTCTTTTAATTCTGGGAATTTCATTTCATTATCTTCCCAAGAAGTTTCGAAATGGCACATGATGTTTAGAATGTGTTTTCTAATAATCAAATCTTCTTCAGATAATTCGTGCCCTCTAAAAATAGGGATAATTCCTTCGTTTACTAATTGAGTGTATTCTTCCACTGTTTTTACATTTTGAGCAAACGAATACCAAGAATCACTGATAGAACTCATTCCTAAACCAATCATTAATTGAGTTTTACTGGCTGTGTAACCCATAAAATTTCTATGTAAGGTCTTGTTTTCTATGGCTTTATACATTGAATCTGATTCAAGTGCAAAATGGTCCATACCAATCTCAACATAACCAATCTCCGCTAAAAGTTGTTTACCTGTTTCATAAAGCACTCGCTTTTCTTCAGCACTTGGTAAATCGTTTTCATCATAACCTCTTTGTCCAACTCCTTTTATCCAAGGCACATGAGCATAGCTATAAAAGGCAATTCTATCCGGTTTTAATTCTTTAGTGAGGTTAATGGTATTGATAATGCTTTCTTTTGTTTGATGAGGTAAACCAAAAACTAAATCTTGACTAATAGAAGTATAGCCAATCTCTTTCGACCATTCTGTTACTTGTTTAACATTTTCAAATGGTTGAATTCTGTTTATTGCTTTTTGAACTACCGGGTCATAATCTTGCACTCCAAAACTATTTCTTCTAAACCCTAAGTTGTATAATTTTTGAAGATGTTCTTTACTGGTATTGTTGGGATGTGCCTCAAAACTGAATTCAAAATCAGCACATTTTTCAGCCTTCTTAAGAATTCCATTTATCAGTTTTTCTAAATTTTCTGGGCTAAAAAATGTAGGTGTTCCACCTCCAAAATGAATTTCTTTAACACGTGGTTTTTCTTCAAACAAATCGCAATAGAGTTTCCATTCCTTTAAAACTGTTTCAATATAAGGCTGCTCAACATTGTGTTGCTTGGTTATTCGTTTATGACAGCCGCAGAACGTGCATAAACTCTCGCAAAACGGTAAATGAATGTAAATGCTTATTCCTTCGGTTTGGTTGCTCTTATTAAAAGCTTTAAGGGTAGAGTTGATCCAGCTTTCGTAAGCTATTCCCTCTTCATTCC
>JBFIEB010000008.1:0-22162 GCA_041603555.1 Vicingaceae bacterium | reverse complement strand
TTTATGTATTTCAATAGTAAAAGGTTGAGCAATCACATTACCATTACTTAAACCATCTTGTGTTATTGTATAACTTGCTAACATATTTTCTAATTTTTAAGCTAATTCTGTATTTAATATACCACCATCAGTATAAATTCTATATCTATTTCCATTTGTTCTATCTAAGACAATCAGACCTTTAGTATTTGTTAAAGTTTCAATATCTCCATCAACATTAAATTTACTCGAAAGTTGAGCAATAGTACAACCAACCCCAACTCTATCTAAACCAGCATCACTTCTAAATAAATCAATATCTGTAAATCCCTCGTGAATAAAATCGCCACCAACTAAATTTAATGGATTAGCCAACACTTGACCAGTACCTAACACCTGAAATAAATTTACATTAGAATTATTACGACAAAATAAAACATTACCAGTATCACTTTCCCCACGTAACCACAATGTTACTGGAGCAGAAACACCAGCTACACCCCTAATTTCAACTTGACCGTTTGAAGCACCAGTTGTTGCTCCTTGTGTAATAAAGATTCTTCCAGTAGGTTGAACTTTCAAATGACTATTGACTGTACAACTCATCATTACGTCTGCTGGAGTTGGAGCTTGGTCTACTCTAAATTGTATTGCACCACCTTTAGTTCTTACTCCAGCACTATCATTAAAATAAGCATCAATAGAATTTAAATCTCCTTGTATTGCACCACCAACTCTATTTTCATATAAACTAAACCACACTTTTGAGCCATCAGCAACTTCTAAGTCTAATTTTGTTCCAAAAGTTCCATCATTACCTATACCTACATTTCTTAATGCACCAGCTAAACTTTGTAATGCAATATTGTTTCCTGAACTATCAAAACTCATTTTAGCAACTGAACTTAATATACCAGTTCCAGCACCAGTTAAACTCCAATTTCCAGTTACATCAGCTAAGGTAAAAGAAGAAAACGCATTACTTACTTCATAATCAGTTATTCCAGTAAATTTTAAGAAAAACCCAGCACCACTTAATGTTCTATCACTAACTAAAGCACCATCGCCTAAATAAATAGACGTATCAGGTGGTGGTGGTGGAGTAGAATTAACTCCATTATTTCCCAAAAAAATAAATGGTGGAACTGTTATGTTTAATTTACCCATTAGCTTTGACCTACATAAAATTGAACATTTACAATAACATCTTTCCCAGCAGTTGCATTTATTAATCTAACTCCAGCGTTTAATTCAGCCTTAGAAAACACAATTTGGTCGTTTACTCCAGCGTTAAATCCATTTCCTAATGGAATTGCTTGTGTTGGTACTCCACCTTGTCTATTATAAACTGCAATACGACTTTCAGCACCTACATAATTCGCATTATTATCTACAAATTGAACAAGTGCATAATTATATTTAGAAGATGCCAATAATACTGCAACATCACTTAAAGTAAGTTGCGTAAAATCAACTGGAGTGCCTTTAATAAAACTTTGTACCATTATTGTTTATTTTTAATCTGAATAAGTAAAATTTTTAATTCTAACATATCATCCATTTGCTTACTATGTTGTTTCATAACAACACTCCTATATTCCTTAAAATCTTGCTTAAATTCATTAAGATTTTCTTTTGTTATTTTTATATCCTTTGCATTTAACTGAACTAGCATAGGAGCTTGTGCAACTTCTTTTACTTTTTCTGTTAAAGCCTTTTGATTGGCATTTAATTGAGTATGAACAACCTGAGCATCTACATAAGCATTAGCAAGTAATCCAACTCCAGCTATTAATAATGTTACTAAAGTTCTAAAACTATAAACTACTAATTTATGTATTGTTTCTTTTGTCATTCATCAGAATAATATACAAGATTTTCTACCTAAATATATCCCTACTAAAAGTGCTAGTGCTATTATTATTACGTATTTCAAAATCTTTTAGTTATAAACCCACCAATGATAGTAGCTAACAAAAAAGCTACAAATAAATATAGTGCCAACTCAACTAATTGTTTTTGTGGTAATGAAACTTCAATTTTAACTGGTTTTTCTCCAGTTAGTATATTTCCAAATTCATCGAAAAAATCCATAATTATCTTTTTAATCTTTGATTTAAATAAACTGAAATAGGTACTAAACCACCATTATAACCACTTGGGCAACTTATTTCGGTTTGTACTCCAGTAACACTATCTTGAATATAACAAGGATTACTACTTCCACCACCTAAATTTCCAAAATCCCAATCCCATTGATAACCACCACTTCCACTACCAATATTGTTAAAGAGATTGCTAAACATTCCACCACCACCAGTTCCAGCACCAGCACCAGTTCCAGCATCATCTTTTTTAAGAACTCTAACAAGAATTACAGTAATTGCAATAATGATAAACACCACTACCAATAAGATTATTATACTTGATTTTTTCATAGCTTAAAATAAAAGTTTAAACACTTGTTTTACGTTTTCTTCTGTTATCCAGCCTTTTAGATAAGCAAAAATTGATAGGATTACTGAGATAGCAACAACTAATCGTGTAATATTTAACTTACCTCTACCAGTTTTTCTACCGTTTTCATCTACTTTGTGTTCGTGGTCTAAATTTGACTTTAAAACACTTGAAATTCCTAAAGCATCAGTTATCCCTAATCCAACATTTTTTAATGTATTTACCAGCTTAATTTTTTTAAATAATCCCATAATCCAAAACACAAATTAAAAGTTTTTTATAGTACCACCCCATTGATTAAATGGAGCAGAATAAATAGTTGTTCTACCCTTAGTTAATGGAATATGCTCAGAACGTGGAGCAGTTGCATCTCCTTGATTAAAACTCATATAATTTTTGGGCAAATAATCATCCGTAGGATATAATGTATTTTCAAAAGTGTTCATCCCAGTATGAATATTATTAGGAAGTTTTGAATCATAAGTTTCTCTACCAGTACCACCAGCACCAAAATTCCAATCAAAACCATTATCTCCACTACCAGCACCAAAACCCCAAGTAAAACTAGGCTCTATTCCAATATTAGATAAAAAACCACCATTACTATCTTCATTTGAACTATCAGAATTTCCTTTACGCAAACTCGAAATAATCCAAATTATTAGTGCTAAACCGATAATACTACCGATTAAAATATATGCAGTTTTTTTCTTCATAATGCTATTAATTAACGCTTACACAACAATTACAACTTGGAGAATAATACTCTCCATCTCTACATTCAATATTTTGGCTGGATGCTCTTGTACCAGCCCATTCATCTACAAAACGACTACCATTGTTTCCAGTTGTTGTTGTAGTTCCATTACCACCATTTTTAGCTTGTTTTTTTCTCCATCGAGTGTACAAAACAATTACTATCACAATGCCGATAAACCACATAAGAGTTTTATCAATTTTCATAATAAATGTATTTATTAATAAATATTACAATTCAGGATGCCACACTAACGGTCTATCACAGTAACCACTTTCGTTTACTCTACCCTCACAAACCCATTTACCAAAAACACCACCACCATTACCAATTAAAGTACTATCAGTACCTTTTCTTGAAGTTCCAGCATCTCCAGTTGCAGTTCCATTACCACCGTTTCCAGTTGTAGTTGGAGTACCACCATTTGTAGCTTTATTTTTCATATACCATCGGTATAAAAGGATAGCACCTACAATAGCAATTCCCCAGTAAATTAATTTCTTATTTTTCATCGTCTTAAAATTTATATTAATATTTATTTAATTCTTTGGTCAGTATTAGTGTTTCCAGTATCTCCATTACCACCGTTTCCAGTTGAAGTAGTACCATTTCCATTTCTTTTGCTTACTTTCATAAACCAGTTATAACCAACAATAACTGCGACTACTCCCAGTACCCAAAAGATTAAATTTCGATTTTTCATAATTTTAAAGTTTAAATTTTTATTTTCAGTTTAATTATTTACTTTTTAACAACAATAGTTATCGCCTTTCTGCCCACTATCAGAAGTTGGAATATCACTATCAGAAACACCACCAGTTCCAGTTGGAGAACTACCTACTAAAGTTCCACCAGTTCCAGTTGGAGTGCCACCATTACCACCAGCACCATTTCCAGTTCCAGTTGGATTAGTTCCAAAACCAAAACCATCATTAAAAAATGGAACTACTGGAGTAGTTTTTTGAGATTTCAGATACAAACCGTATAAAACGATTGCAACTGCAATTCCAAATCCCCAATAAATCATAGTTTTCGTGTTCATAATTCTAATTATATCTTACTGTTCTACTTCCATTTCCTAATCCTACATTACCCTCTATTAATGGCTCATTTCCAATATCTAATCCAGCACCTAAACCAAAATAATTTTGATAAGTTCCATTTCTTCTTATTCGATATTTTTTAATTTCTTCGACTACTAAAAAAGCTATCACTATTCCAGCCACCGTAACTAATATGTTTATATAATGCGATTTCTCCATAACTATTTTATTGTATTAAATATTCTGCGTATGCTAATTCATAACTCATTTTTGAAATTTCTTTTGGAACTAAAATATCATCAGCAAAACTTCCATCATCTTCATAAATTACATACACTTGGTAATACAAGCCACCCTCTTTGTAATATCGTACTGCATAAGTTTCATCTATTCCTTTTAATAAAAACTCATTAGGCATCTTTTTAGAGAAATAGAAGTAAACTGCTATTCCAATTCCAATTACGATTGCTATTATTATTATCCAGTTCTTTTTCATCATTCAAATATTTACGATACTCCTAAACTTCTCAAACGGTCTAAAATTGCATCTACCTTACCAGCAGTTCCAAAAGTATAGTATTCATTTTTTAATGCTTGATAAAATGTTTCATCATCATCCAGTTCGTAATAATGATTATAAATATTACTTACTCCAACTAGATAATTATTACTTAATGCACTCAGTTCATCATATAAATCGCTATCTCTAAAACAAAAATTACAATGTATATCTTCGTGTAAATTCTCAGCAAGTGCCTCTAAAATTTCAATATCTTGTTGTGGAATATCTGACCCTACAACATCTTCTCCAGCTTTTTGTTGATGTGGTTTTTCTCCACTCTTTTTAATTGCTCTATAAATAACAATTAAAAAAATTAAGCCAATAATTCCAGCTAAAACCCAGTACCAATTTTTTTTAAACCATTGTTCCATTATAAAGCGTAATTAAACATTATTAGTATTATTATAAAAGCTACAAAAACACCACCATACATTAGGTAAATCTGTAATTTTTCTTGTCTTATTCTCTCAGCTTCCAGTTGTTGTAAAGCAAGTTGTTGTTGTTGCTCTAAATATTGTTGTTGTTGGTTTAATTGTTGTTGTTGTAAGTCTTGTTCTCCACTAGAACTAAGAAAACCTAAACCACTACCAACTAATCCAGCACCAGCAACTACTAATGGAATCCAAATAGCCATTACTTCCCACCTTTTTTACCTTTCAGCATTTTTAAAATGATAAATAATAGTAGTAAAGCACCTAAACCACCAACTATGTACCATATATAATTTTTTATTTTTGTTTCTCCAGCACCACCACTCCATTGATTACTAGCAATAGTAACACCGTTTGTGTGCATATCATTTACTGTACCTTGAATATCTGTTACAACACCTAAAATATTATCAGTTGTTGCTATAATTGTTTCAGTATTTACTAATATTTGCCCAGTTATATCTAGGATTAAACCTTGATTAGTAATTATAATTTCTTGGTTGTAAAGGATTTCTCCTTGATTAGTTACAATAACACCTAAAGCAGTAATAATTTTCTTTTGCCCAGCTAATAATTCTCTACCAATATTTTTAATTTCTGATAAGTCATAAGACATTTGCACCAGCATTTGTTTCTCCAGCCAAACTATCTCATATATTTGTTGCCATTTCTCAGCATAGCCAAACCCCTGAGCAGATGAAGTAGGATTCTCCCACTTATTCAAAGCCATTTCATTTAAAGCAAACTTAGTTGCAAGTGCTTTAACCTCAGAAGTTTCTTGTTTTTGAGCATTTTCAAATTGTAAATGCTGGTTTTGAATTTCAAAACTTGTTAAACCCTGACTTATTAAATCCATTACTGCTTTACTCGGCATAATCTAAATTTTAACTTCGACCTCTCGACATTAGGAATATTGCTATAATTATTATGAACGCTAACCCACCTAAAACATACCATATTGTATAATCTCGTCTTGGCTCAGGTTGTGGGGGATAACCCATTGGAAATGTACCACCACCACCAGCACCACCACCAGCAAATATGCTACTTCCAATCATTCCTATTGCTTGGAACATTCCACCACTCCAATCTGAAAACTTAGCACCAGTTCCAGCTTCAATTTTTATTTGCTCCCAAGCTAAATTTAATTCAGCGTTTGCATTTTCAGTTAAAAAAGGTACACTTAAAGCATTATCTACAAATTCTTCATCGCCTCGATTAGCAAATTCAAATATTACTTGTAACATAGCTTCTTCATTCTCAAACTGTTTTGGATATGTTTCTACAATCCTATCTTGTACTGCAACTGGATTATTAAAAACTATAACAGTCGCTAAGAACTCAAAATCATTTTTAAGGAGATATATTATTTCATCAGAAGTCATATTTTAAAATTTTAAAAAAAAGCCACACCACATAAATTGGTATGGCTTTTTTTAAGTTGAGAATTGAAATTCTTTAGTTTATACTGTATAAGTAGAAACCACAAATGTTAAAGTAACTTTTTCTCCAGCTAAAACATCAACTTGGATGCCTCTATGCACATCTAACATATACTCTCCAGTTAAGGTAAGTAATAGGTTGTTAAATTGTGAATTTCTTTGAGCAGATGCCATATTTACACCCTCACTTGAAATTTCACCAGCACTATTTACTGTAATTAATTTAAAAGGTTGAGAAAATTGTGCTTCATCAGAAGAAGTCAAATAGTTAATAGAAGAATAAACTAATCCAACTGAGAAGAAGAAATTTTTATTAGGAGAAACAAATAGTGCATTACCTTGAACTAAATCAGGATTAACAACACCACCACCGATAGTATCAATTAATACTGCAATCATTCCAGTAGGGTCGCCAATTAAATACCTTTGTATTGCTATACCAGCACTATTATCTAAGGTATAAGAAATCGCTGGCATACGTGGAACTTGGTTGAGAAAATCTCCCATCCTTACTTCACTACCAATTACATTACTTGAAATCCCGTAGGCTTGTTTTACAGATTGTGTCAATTCTTGTGCTTGACCGATTTTTGAGTTAAATCTTCGCATCTTTGAAATATTTTTAGATTGTTAATAAAGCACAAATTTTAAAAATAATTTCGATAAAAAGTTTGGTTACATAAACTCGTATATGGTACAATTTTATCGTAGGGGTACGATAGATTTAACCAAAGAAAAAACCCAGCTAGTAAACTAGCTGGGTTAATTAATCTCAACAATTCGATTAGGCAATAAAAGAATTGAAGAACAAAAGTAATAAAAATTATTTTGTTATCCTATAATTGCAATATCTCCTAATGACATATAATATTCCATATTAGTACCATCTTTGCCTATTGCTTTATACATTGGTACGAAATAACTGCCAAATTGCCATTTTGCAGTATTATAAACACCGATTAAACGAATTTCTTTAGGATTTTTTACAATATATTCCTCTCTATTACCAAAAGGAGAATTTTTACGTTCAGCACCTTTAGGAGTAAATCCTAAATTATAAAGCCATTTAAAACCCTTATTAGATTGCTCTTTAGATAGTTTTATTCCAGTATAATCATCTATAAGTTTGTTTTTTCTAAACAAGTTGTAAACCTCTCCATCTACATCTTTATTGTTTAAATATCTCAGTAAAGCATTAAGTTCATTTTCAGTTAAACTCTTTGCCTTTGCAAGTTTTTTATAGTCGTATTTACCACCTACTTTAGCTTTTTTCTTTGCCATAATTTCTAATTGTTTTTGATTAATATTTAAGCATTTTCTAGTTCTTCTTTAATTTCTTCTAAATCTTCATCATCCAGCCTTTTATCCCACTTATTTTGAAGTGTTTTGCTCTTATGTAAAAGTTCTTCTCCTAAAATATAAGCATACATATTAGCGACATTTTCAGCACTAGAAAAATCTGTATTTACTTCGCCAAAATTATCTTGCTCATACTCCTTAATTGTTTCTATTGCATTGAATACTCCACCGTTTTCTTCCAGCCATTTATTAGCCTCATAGTGTCCGATTATAAAATAATCTCGGTTAAATAGTTCGTGGTGTAAATCACTTGCATAAGGGTTGCTATCATAACCAATCATATCATTGATTCCATCAGTAGCGTGTTCTCGAATACTCTCTAAAATTCTTGCCATAATTTCTAATTGTTTTGATTAATATGTTATTAATTTTTGTCAAATATACCAAATTTATTGAACTGGTATATTTGTTAAATTTGTTATTTTAATAAATCTATGTCGAATAACATACTCATAACTCCATTCGCATAAATCTAAATGTAAGTCTAATATATCGGTTAAATATTTGCTTGTATTCTTGTCAGAACTATCAAAACAAAATATTCTACTTCTAGTATTATCGTCTAAACGATTGCCAATAATTACTTCTACATAATTTACCATAACATCAAAATTTAATTCCTAAACCGTTTACTTTATGGAGTAGGCTTCATACCTACTCCAGCACTTGCACCTTTACGGTTAATTGTGGTAAGTGTCTAACTATTTATCAAATTTATATCCTAATTGTGCAGTAGACGTGCATAATTAGATTTTTATTTTTCTAATTGTTGAAGTTTCTCCATAACTTCGCTAACTTCAAAAGAAGTTATCCAGCCAAGTACATCGTCTGTAATTTCTGTATCACTACAAATAGAACCATCTTTTAAAACTGCTAATTCATAACTATCCTTTCCAAAGCCACCTGAATAAATACCATCTCCACCATTTAAAACAGATACACCGTAGCCATTTTTGAAGTTCATTTGTGCTATTACACAATTTTTAATGTAAGAATGTTTTTTGAAAATAAGACTATTAAAAGTCTTGAAATTGCTCTTTTTCATTTTGCCTATTTTAATAAATAATTGAGATTAATTAACCCAAAACTTGCAAACGGTATGCCAAACTCGTAACTCGTTGAAAACCAGTAAGTTGCGACCTTTTTTTTACCTAAAAATTTCGATTAAACCTTTGTTAGTTGCGAATTTTCGGCTTCACATACATATAAAACCCAAATATTTATAACTATCTCATTTTCAGTATTTTCTTCTAGTTGTATAAAATTATAGATGGCATATAATTCTCCATTGTACACTAAAAAAGGTTGCCCAGCAACCACTTCTCTAAGCATCATTTCATTATAAACAACCAATGGCATTTCCAAAGGATAATCTGTACAAATTACTTCCATTTCTTGTACTGGAGTAATTTTTCTTTTACCACTTTCATCAACACTTTCAATATGAATTAAACTTGCTTGACTTGTTGGCTCTTTGTAATTTCCACTTTTTGCTCTTAAAAGTTGGTATCTAATTTTAATTTCTTCACTCATTGTCATTATTTTTTATTTGTATTTCATTGTTAAACACTCCATATTCAAAGTAGAAACCATTAGTTGCGATTGCTCTATATACTGGAGTATAAAAATCTTTAAAAGGAGTATAAGCATTGTAAATCTCTAGTATTTTTATGCTCTCTAAATGGTCTATAATTTCTAAGTATTTATACTTATTAAAAGGAGTATATTTACTTACTCTACCAGTTTTATTAAAATGATTTTTCAGCATAAACTTGTAAGCATTTTCAAAATGTTCTCGCTGGAGATATAAGCCATCATTAATACTTATTTCTTTATTGAATTTACTTACTAAAATTCTTGCATCTATTTTATTACAAATACGATTAACATAGTTTAAAAAAGCAGTTATTTGTTTTTTATTCAAACTTTTTTCATAAATCATATTTTCGTAATCATACTTCATTCTTTAACCTTAAAAAATTCTTCTACTGGTTTACTCCTTACTTTTTTGCCTAAACTTTGAAGTTCTTTTGACATTGTATTATAATATCGAGTAAGTTTTTTAAGTTGTTTGCCTTGCCAGTACAATTTGTAAAGCAAATAACAATTTAATAATCCTATTATAATTATAAATACTACCATTATCCAATAATTTCTCCATTACGTTTGAAGTAAAGGAAGTTAAAATATTCAGGTTTTGTTTTATCTGTTCCAGCGTAAAAATTTATGCTTTTTCTAAGTTTTGAATGTATGGGAAAGTCGCCACCTAATTGTTGTTTTCTGTTCACTATTTCAGTTTCAGTAAATCCAACTGCAAATATTGAGATATAAGGGAAGAAAATAGCTGGAACTTGGTCGTAGGAGTGTGCATTAGAAAATATATCTATTTCATATTGTCGTTTTCTCGCTAAAATTCTAATTAGTTCTTTTTCTGGTCTGCCCTCTACATAATGTGGGTCGTCTAGCACTAAATTTAACCTCTTTAAACCCTCATATTTGAATTGATTATAAAGAAATGGAAATGTTTGATTTTCTTCATATTCAATACAAACAACTCCAGTAAAATCTTTGTCAAAAAGTTCTTCTAAATCATCAGCATAAATAGTAGGATAGTCAAACCACGCTTGTTCACTCATATCAGGCAGAATAACTAATGCTCGTTCTCCTTTAGAGTTTACTTTAAAGTTCAGTATATCAATTAACTGTTTTGTTTTGCCTCGACCTTGTGCCGATATAAATTCTGTAAAGTCAGCGTATCTCTCCATTATAAATTTAGTGTTAATTGTTTTGGTTTTTCGATTAAAAAATATTTCGCATATTTATATTGATTTTTTACAATATTTATATCCTTGTTGCTCCTTACATTAGCTGGAAGTGAACTTAAAGGCAAATAGATTGTATTAAATTTATAACCTCTATTTTTAAGCACCCAAATAACAGCACTTAGTCTAGTGCAACCAAACTCGATTGCTTCCCAACTTGTAATACTTCCATTTGAGATTAAGTATTTTAAAACCTTATTTATTTTAGTTTCGTAACTCATTTAATTTACCATTAAAGCCACGTATAATTCCATTTTTTTACCTTTATTATCTTGAAAGGTAATAGATTGACCTTTTTCTTGTTTTAATGCAATATGGAACTCTTGACCTTTTTGCATTTCCATTAAAACAATAGGTTTATCATCATCAAACTTGAACATTAACTTGCCAGTAATTTTTTCTTTGCTCATTTTTTTATATTTTTTCTTTGTAAAACATTTTGAGTATTTACATAATTTCTTAAACACTTATGCGAACAAAACTTATCTAAGTTTTTTGAGTTTCTAGTTTTACCAAATCCAGTTCCTACTTCATAACTTTTTTGGCAGTCAGAATGGCTACATACTTTCATTTCTCTACCTATAACAATTTCTTCTCCACGTTCTTCAATTTCTTGTGTTTCATCTAACTTAAAATGGCTATCTATTTCTCCATTATTATTTTCAAAAAATGGCTTTGAAATTTCAGGATTTAAAACTTCTTCTTCTTGCTCAAAATTATCAACTTCAACTACTGTTAAAGGTGGCTCATTTTGTGGTGGTTTTGGTGGTGGGTTTGGAGTTGGATTAGGTGGTGGATTTTCAGTACCTCTAATATTATTATTTAGATTCTCCAGCGTTTGCATCATAGCTAAATTTTGCTCCTCTCGTTTTTGCATTGTACGTTGAATAAAACTCCAAACACTTAAACTTAATGGCAATCCATAAGCCATAACATTTACCCAAATTAATTGTTGTGTTGGAGTAAGAGAAACTGCTTTTTCTTCTAACACTCTTGCCCAAGCCAAACCAATTTCTTTTTTTAATTGGCTCTCAGCTTTGTACTCATTTTCAAATGGTATTCCTTTTTCATTTTTACCTTTTTGACCGTTCAAAAATGCAATTCCTTTTGGAACTACAATATCAGTCATATCGGCAATAAATTTACCTTGTTGTTCGTAAAACTCAGTAGATTGTTTTGGTTTTGGCTCTCCAGTTTCTTCGTCTATTTCAGTATCATCATCTAAGTTATCATTCGGTAAATCATCATCTAAATTACTTTCATCTTGTGCTGGTTTTCTTCTTTGATTAGGGTTTTCTCTAACCTCTTGTACATTTTGTGAAAAATGTTCTAACAAACCATCAAAATTTCCTTTGAATTGGCTATTATCTAAGTTTGTTTTTGCTCCAGTATTTATTGGTTGTTGGCTCTCAATCCCAATGTTTTCGCTGGTATGGGAACTCTCAGGTGGTTGATTTACAAAATTACTTTTAGGGTGAAAAAATTGCTCCATTATTTCTAGTTTTGTTCGAGTTCGTTCTCATTATCTGTACTTTCAGGCTCATTTTCTCCAGCATTTTTTAGTATTTCTTCAATATCTAAAGTGCTTAAAAACTCATTAAGATTTAATGGGGTATCTTGTTTGGTTATCACATTACCATCAACACCAACTGGAACTAAATAAACTTCATCTTCTCCAGCTTCGTTTGGTCGTGTTGTTATCATAATTACAACATTCAAATCAGGGTTTGCATCTTGAAACGGTTTGATTTTTTCTAAGAAAAATGCTGGTAAAAATTTAAGACTTGTTTGTAAAATCTCATTAATATTTATTCCAAACATTGATAGTTTTGGGAGTACCATTTTAATCATACTCAACATATTTTGTTGCTTATTCATTAGCTAATTTTTTTAGTGTAAATAATGAAATATCTTGTAGAAATTTTATCAACTTTAATTTGCTCCATTTTAAAAAAATTGGAGTTACTTAAAACTTCGCATACGTGAAATATACGTCTATATAAATTTCTCTCTTGCCTTGTAGTTTTTATAAAAACTTTTAAGTCGTTTCTATCTTTTAAAATCTGCTCCATCAATTCTCTTACTGGAACAGTTTTTACATCAGAATTATTTAGGTTTAATAAAGCATTTTCGACTAAGTGTTGAAGTGATTTACCAAACAATAAATCTTCTTTATTTTGCACCGTTTATAACTGGTAAAATCAAAGCAATCAAAGTATCTTTGTTGTTGTCAGTTTCAAATGAAATATTGTGCTTTTTTGCTAGTGCTTGAAGTTCAGATTTTTTCATTTTTTTTAACTCATTTTGAGTAACTTCTGAAACAGAACTTGCACTAGGTTTTTCATTGTTAGTTGGCTCAACACCTACTAAAAAAGTTGGTACTCCAGCATTTTGATAAGTACCTTTTACTTCTTTTTTGTCAATAGTAACTGTAATTTGTGCTAAAGAAGTGTTAGGTTTAATTTGCTTTAAAACTTGTGCTTTGATTTCTTTTAGTTCAGCCTTTGTGAACTCTTTTTTGGAAATAATTTTCATTCTCTTAACTTTTTTGATTAGAGAACAAAACTAGAAAAAATATTTTATAATCAAAATTTTCTTAACTCAAACTTGCTCATTTTAGTTTTAATGAACATAAGATTGTTAATTAATCAGAATTTAAACGTGCAAAATTTGTACTCTAAACTTTGATAAATCACAACAATAATGCTTATCTCCATTGTTATAATATTCCAGTTCTAACTTACAAAGAACATTGTAAATCCTTTGAATATTATCTAGCGTATTTATATCAGTAGTTGTAACTGTTATAATCTTTAATTTATTGTAAATAATTATCTCAGTAGTTCTGTTCGTAATAGGATTGGTATATTGCCTTACTAAAGAACTCTTGCTCAATATTGAATTGTTTTTGTGCTTCATCTTTTGCCTTTTTTTGTCGAAATTCAAATAAATCTTTTTGAACTATTTTACCAATAGAAATAGAGTTTAAATGTGGATAAATCTTTACGATTTCTCTAACTGGCTCGGTTTTAATTAAGATTAAAACGTGCTTCTCAATTTCTTCTTTTTTTTCTGCTGGAGTTAATTTCATATTCTTAAACTTGTACCTTTAAATTCGATTATATTAAACATATAAAATAACCTATCATACACTCTACCACCGTACTTAGTGTTAAATTCCATAAGTGCCTTATCTAAATTATTTGTAGTATCATTTTCAGCATAATTACAAGTAATAAATGTTTTTGCTCTATTGCGTTCTCGTTTCTCCAGTATCTCTTTAAACAAGTTTACTCTACCGTAATTATTAGCATCTCTCTCAGTTTTTACATCATCAAAATACTTCGTATTATAGCATTGTGAACTCCAAAAATCAGTTTTATCTTGCTCAGTAGCACAACCCTCGTATGTTGTAACAATATCTAAAGCAGAAGAAAATCTAAACCCTAATGGAGTACTCAAAAATAATTTGTGTAAACAGTACATTGTAACACTTTTGCCTACTCCAAAATCTCCAATTATTAATAATCCTTTGTCAAAACTAGGCTGGTTTAAATTGGATAGGTTTTTACATTTAAAAAATCGTTCATCTTTAAGAAAATAATAAAAAAGTGTATTAATATTTTCTAGTTGGTTGTTATCAAATTCAACTTTTTCATTAAGAGAAAATTGTTGCTTAAATCCTTTTAACATACCATCATAAGTAGGTTTAAAATCAGGCTTAACAACTGGAGCATTAACTTTTTTATTATACTCTTTGTTTTTCTGTTTTAGTTCTTCTTTTTGTGCTAATTCGTATGCTTCAATTTCGGCTCTTTGTTCATCATTTAAAATGCTGGAACTTCTTTTTAAAATTCCATACCGTTGAGTTGATATGATTTCATTTATTTGTTTGCTCATAATATAGATTTTTTAATTTGTTTAGTTTTTTTGAAAATTCAGAATTTTCGGTTTTAATTAAAATATTATCTTCATCATCATAATACCAACAATCATCGCAATAATGTTTATCGCCATCTGTGTACCAATTAGCTTCGTTGATTACTTCTTTAACATACCCTAAATCACCATAACCACCTACATCATGTTCATTGTGAATATCTATTTCACAATTATCACATATTGCTGAATAGCATATAAATTCTTTTATCATATTATTTACTTTTTGGTCTGTTTGTTTTAAGTCCAGCTTCTTTTTTACCGACTGTTTTTTTTACTAAGTATGGAAGTTTATGCTGGTAATATTTTTTTACATCAGTAGTATTAAAAACTTCAATTTTTTCAGCAAAATTTAATCGGTAAAAATTCTCGAAATATTTTAAATTTTCTTTTAATTCTAAATCATAGTTTTTACCGAGTGTATCAAAAAACATTTCAGAATTTTCTAAAATCTCATTATATATATTATTATTTAGTTCTTTATAGTTATTTACATTCTTGTTTGTTGTTAGTTGTTTGTTAGTTGCTTGTTGATTGCTTGTTATTTGCTTGTTAGTTGGCTTGTTAGTTGGTTTGTTAGCACCGTCTTGTAAATCTTGGTAACTATCATAGTTTGAGATAGTTATAAGGGTATATCGGCTTGTTGATTGGATTGTTATTTCGTTTGTTAGCAAAAACCGTTTTAAAACTGTCCTAACTGACTGAATACTTATGCCAGTTTGATTGCTTAAATGTTCGATTGAAGTAATTAATTGACCTCTATTTATATCAATTCCTCTCCACTTTTTAGGCTTATGATTAGCCTTAATAAGTAAGTGTATAAATAAGTGAACACAATAACTTTCCCTATACCATTCCCAGTTCTCTAAACTCCTATACGTTCTAAACCAGCCTCTTATAAAATTTTCTTCACTCATTATTGGTTATAGTTTATCACTTGGAGAAAAACCAAAATATATTTTAGTTTCTTCTGTTAATAATTCCATCAAATCACGTTCTAAAATATCAGCAATTTGCTTTAACTGGCAAATCTCAAAGCCACCTTTTTCGCCAATTAAAACATTGGTTTTTCGACTAAAAGTAGGTTGAGAAATTGATAAATGATTTTCAATTAAAAGTCTATTTGCAGTATTGATATACTTATTAATCGTGTACTTTTTTGATTTCTTTAATTTTTCAGTATTTGTCATAATTTACAAAGTTTTTAATAGTTCTTCTTTTGTTTCAAATATATCATTCTGAGTTTTTTCTAAACTATATTTTTTACCACTAACACCACCATATAAAGAGTAAATAATTTCTTCTTTTTTTTCTACTGGATAAAAACTATCAACAATTACAGTTACTTTTTTAATATCCATTTGCATCACTCTATTTTCGTGAATAACCCAAACTCTTTGTAAAGGTGGAAATGCCATAAATCCATATTTTTTCATATCTCTATTGTTTTATATTATTCCTTTTTAATTTAAGTTCTCCAATATCAGCAATACAGTTAAAACATTGACTATCACAAGTTGTTTCTGAAAATCCATTGGAGTAGTTTTTACAATAAGATTTTCTATTTATCATTTCAGGCTCAGAATTAAAATAAATTCTTTTTGCCCTATCTCCAACAAGTTCTATTTGATTCCATTTTTTAGCTATTTTAGGCTCTCTAATAACTAACCTATCTTTAAGTTTATCCAGCCTACATTTTATGCTATCATCAAATTCATCAATAATTTCTTCAATATCTAATATCATCCCTAATGGTTTAGAAACAATTTTACCAACTATTAAAACTTTGCCCAGCCTCGTATATTCATCTAGCAATAATTCTAATGTATAATTTTTACTTTTTCTCTTTAATTTTTGGATTTTTTTCTTTTTACTAAACATAATGATTGGTTTATTATTTTCAGGGTTTTCGTAGTCGTGTATCATATTAATACTTAAAATTCGTGAAATGAATTATTTTGCCAGTATAATCTTTGTTAAACCATTTTCTAAAATCATTAAACGAATTAAAACCATCATTTTTAGATAATTCAGAAAGTTCAACATTAGTTAATTTTCTACCATCAATAAGTATTGCTGGAAAGTATGATAAAAAACCATAATAAATTTCAATTTTCTGAACACTAAAGCAAGTTCCCTCATTAAATTGATTATACAATTTAGTTCTTACTCCAGTAGCCATTTGAATAGTGTTACCAGCTTTCCAGCGATTGTGCCTATCTTCTCTAATTGTATGAATTTTTGTGCCTTTAATAATAGGCTCAATAAATTGTGGTTTAAATCCTAGTATCATAACTAATCAGAAATAGTAAATAATGCTGGATTAATAACACCTTTCGACTTATTTTTACCGTTAAAAGATTCTTTAAATTCTTCGCCTCTTTTATGACATTCAAAAATCATTTGAGCAACACAACCAGCCATAAATCCAGTTATTCCACCAGCATCTATTTCATCATCAGCAATACAAATCATAGCGTGTGCAGTTTTTGGGTTTGGATAATAACCATATTCTAATGGCTCATTTAATTTATCTAAGTTTTTCATAACTTGTCGAGCAACATCAATACAACATTTGCCATAATCATCTTTGTTTTTTTCAACATATTCATTCCAAACTTTTTGATTTTTTACTTTCAATTCTTTTTTCATAATTCTCTCCTTAATTTTTTTAGTTCACTTATCGTTGAATTTCCTACATTCCTTATCTTAGCTAGGTTGCTGGTATCAATATCGTGAACATATAAGTTAGTTGTAAATATTGTACTTTCATCATAAAATTTGCAATACAAATTTATTGCATTTGCCAATCTTACAGAAAATTCATCATTATCAAGCAAGTGCCTTATTTTAGCACCTTTATTTCTATCATTTTCTTGCCTATGGTAATTATCAATTAATTCTAAAGCATCTAAATATTCAGTTTTTTCTATCATAGTTCATCTATTTTAATTAAAAATTTTTTATCTAATCCAGCTTTTTTTATCTCCATATTACAAGTGGTTGCATTTTGCCTATAAACACCACTTTTTGATAGCTTAAACGTCTTAATTATCGCATCAATGTTACAAATTAGTGGTCGGTTATCATAAATGGTACATAAATCGTTTTTAAGCATCGTACAAGCACCTTTATTATCAAATTGATAAGGGAAGTACAAAGGATTACCCATTTGCTTTGTAGCTGGGTTATTATCCATTATACGCTTTGCATTTTTACAACACAAACCACAACTTGTACAAGGGAACTTATCCATTTTCTTCTACATATTTTTTCAGTAACCCCATTTCTTTACTCCTATTTCTCCTTGACATAGCCTTTAAGAAACATTCTTGCACGTATTTTAAAGAGATTTCAGCTACTCGAAGTATGAAATCATTTATATCTTCACGTTTTTCTCCACAATACATACACACCCATTTCTTGCCCACTCTTTTTTCAAAGCAAAATATTCTACACTTTTTCATATCCATTTAATATTTTATTTAAGCCTCTTTTAACCATCCCAAAAGTAGCATCAATATCATCATCAGTAAATCGCATTGTAACGACTAATTCGACTTTATTATTTACTACTTTTGGAGCAGTTTCTAGTATTTCAATATCTCGTAATCCTTTACGCTTGTATATCCCTTTGTCGTAAACTCGCATAATATCTTAAAAGTTTATAATAATGTTCTGTATTAAAATTCCAATACCTTTTGAGTTGTTTCAAATTTTTTGTTGCCATAATTGTTGAGTTTAATTAATAATTTATTTTATATCACATTAGCTCATAATAAGCATAAGGAGTTTGAATTTTACCACATTGTTTTAGAGTTTCTAATGCAGTATCTTTTTTATAATGACCTCTTTGTTCAGTTAGTTCAATAAACCGTTCTACTGAGATTATTTTACTAGCAGATTCATCTTGTTTAAATGTTTGTTTGATTTTCATAATTGCCTATTTAATTTATAATTGATTGAGATTTATTTTTACATCATTTTTAAACGCTTTTTAAGACGTTCTCTCTTATCCAATAGCATTTTAGTTGTACCAACATAATTCATTGTATATAGCCTACTGGAAACAGTAAACAGTTCTTGTCTAAGTAAGTCGTTTGTAATAAGGTTTACACCTCGTAATTTCATTTGCCTATTGTTAAGATTTTTAACAAAAATATTCAAATTTTTCGATATACCAAAAAAAAATGAATAAAAAAAGCACTTTTATTGAAAAAAAGTGCTTAATTATTTGATTATAAAGTAGTTACCACTTACCTCTTGGGCAACTTTCCTCTCTATGCTTTACTTTTTGAGATAAAAAGCATAAACAATCCTTACATTGTCCAGTAGCATAGACGTTTTTATTGCCTTTTTTGTCAGTACATTGATTGCAAATTCCTAATCGAAATATTTGAATATCTAAACCAACATTTGCTGGTTTAAACAGATTCAAAAAACTCATTTAAAGAATAATCTATATAAAATATAAATACCAACAATTCCCAACACTATTTCGAGTGTTTTATTGCAGTCTAAATTGATTAAAAATTGGTCTATTACATTAGGAGTTGGAACTGGATTAATTTCAACAACTTGATTTTCTTCAATAGGTGGTTCTTCTGCTATAATCATTGTGCTAATTTTTGTGTTTTTATATAGTTTGATAAGTTGTAAATAAGAGTAAAAATACCGATTAAAATTAAACTCCATTTAATGTAATTAGGCATTTTATATTTAAAGCCTACATAAATAAGCAAAGGAGCAATTACAAAAACATCAATTAATCTTATGTATTGAACATTCATTTTTTGAATTGATTATAGAGTATTATCCCAACAATTAGCACCACTATACCGATTGTAATGTAACTGTAAAGCCTAAAATTCTTAAAATCAGCGTTTCCATCTTCATAATCATTTTGAGCATTATACAAGTCCTTAGCTAAGTCAATTATGGAGTTTTTTTTTTACTCCAAGTTCTGTTATCCCAAAACGCAAAATTTCCATAATTACTATCAGGAGTATTGCCAGTTGCTCGACTATCAATATGCAAGAAATTATCGTATAAACCGATTCCATTTATACCAGCTTGTCTTAATGCTTG
This sequence comes from Vicingaceae bacterium, assembly GCA_041603555.1. GTDB lineage: Bacteria > Bacteroidota > Bacteroidia > Flavobacteriales_E > Vicingaceae. The sequence goes on along the minus strand of JBFIEB010000008.1, from coordinate 2,283 downwards.
GTACAATGCACCACGTTCTAAAATCTCTTTATGATACTTAAATAAAGTTTCATCATCTAAAAAAGCAAAATCTCCAGCAGTTCTTTTAGTATGTTGCCCAGTTCCACTTCTACCTTTAGATTTATCCCAAGCACTCGTTCTGTAACTAGCAGTTACTTTCATTGGAACACCAAAATAATCTCTTATAATTTGCCCACCTTTAATTACTGCATCAGAATATTCAAAAGCACTACCATCAGTACCAAAAGAAGCACTATAATACTCTTTTTCAGTAAAATTAGGAGATACTTTTATATTGTAGTTTTTATGGATTCTCATATTTCATTTATTCGATTAGCATAAGCAGTTTCGTAATATTCTTTGTCAGCAGAAAAAGGAACTCCAGCACTCATTCCAAAATCATATTTGTACCAATATTCTGAGTTCTCAATATAGTATTCAATCTTACCTAAAACATCTCCAGCTTCATTTAATTCGTAACTCCAAAAACTAGATGGAATACCATTTCCATTACCGTTTCCATTACCATTTCCAGCAATAAGATTAGCAACTTTATTAGGTTTTTTATAGAAATATTTGTAGCCAAAATAAGCTAATATTCCTAATAAAACAATCGTTAAAATTTGTTTTTCTCTCATATCTAAAAAGGTAATTCTATTTGCTTAGTCAAACGGTCAAATAGAGTAGGTTTATTTACTTTTTTTTTTAGTTGCTCTCTTTTTTCTTTTTCTAGGATAACTAGCTAAAGATGGATATTTTCTCAAATATTGAGCAACTTCATAAGCAGAAACAGTATCTAATCCTTTACGTCTGCCAGTTCTTTTTTTAGCTGGTTTAGTAGCTGGTTTTTTTCTTTTTTTAGCAGTTGCAATTTGCTTTTTTAACAGTTGCTCAGTTTTTGCTCCAGCCTTAGTAGTTAATCTAATCCCTAACTTCTTTGCTGAGTTTTTGGTTGTTTTGGTAGCTTTACTCATTTTTAATAGTTTTTAATTGTTCTTCTTCTTTAATTTGTAGCAATAATTGGTAAGCACCTAAAAGTTGCTGGTGTACATTATTTGCATCTACAATTTGTTGCTGAATATCAGCAAGTTTTTCATCAGTTGTAAATATTTTTTTTTCAGTATCATTTCCCATTTTAAACTTTATTTTCTATTGTTATTGTTGTGGTTGAAACTGGCTCGATATAATCAACAAATTCCATTAAATGATTAATAAAAGCAGTTTTAACAGTTGAAGCATCAGCACTCATTGGCACAATCGTTTCTTCTAAATGTATAGGATATAAATTTCCATTTAGATTAAATTCCATACATCTACAACCCTTGCTATTATCATTATCATTAACAATTTTTTGAATTTCCAAAATTGCATCGTAACCATCATTTGCTTGTTGTTCTGTAAATTTACTCATATCTTAAAGTTTAACCCAAACACCATTCTCTCTTGCCCATACACCAACAGAAGTGAATACTCCACTTATACTTGTAACATATAAAACCATACCATCAACGGCAGTTAATCCAACGGCAGTTGCTCCAGCTACTTTATTAAGTATCATAGCTCTATCTGTTTGAGATAATAATAAACTTGTTGAAGCATTAGGAACACTTGCACTACCTATTGTAGTATTAAAATTAGTTGAGAAACACTTAATAAAAGGTACTCCACTTTTTTCAAAAGTTAAATTAGTTCCAGCAGTATTTATATTAAATCTTAAATCAGTTGAACTATTTACTAATCCAGTTGCGTACATTGAAAATACCTGAGTACCAGCATTATTTTGTAAATTTAGTAATGGATTATTTTGTGTTGTATGAGCCTTAATATTTACAACTGTTTCATCTATTGTACTAAATACACTAAATTTAGAAGTTGGATTTCCACCAATACCAATTCTACTATAAGTTGCATCTCCTTGAATGCTAAAAAAGTTAGCATCACTTGTACTTGTAAATTTTAGTAAAAATGAATCTACACCCAAAGTTTTATTTCCAGTAAAATTTTGAGTTGTTGTGCCTACTGTTAAGTGTTCTAACCCCATTTATTTATTAATTTTTAACCCAATTTGCACCATAAACAGAAGTTAAAGTAACTTCAAAAGTTGCTACTAAATTGTCATTATTTGATAAATCCATTGGTTGTAATGGATAAGGTATAAAATTTGCAATATCATCATTTTCACAAGCATTTCCCAAATTATTTTTAGTACAATTATAAATATTTGTACCACTTTCAATTATAGGCTCAGAAACGCTATAAGCATTAATTTTATGTATTTCAATA
>JBFIEB010000007.1:0-22605 GCA_041603555.1 Vicingaceae bacterium | reverse complement strand
CCTGCCAATACATCAGATACATAATGTTTGTTATTCATTACTCTAAAACTACCTGTGGTAGCAGAAAATAAATATCCACTAAAAGCATAGGCGGGATGAGCGTCTTTAAATTCATGGTACAATATAGTAGCCCCGGCAAAAGTATTAGCCGTATGTCCTGAAGGAAAAGAATGATTACTTGACCCATCTGGTCTTTCCTTTCCAATAATTCGTTTAAAAGAACCCACAATAACTGTTGTTGCTATTCCGGTAATAAAGATATTTTTTGTTTGGTCAAACCAATGGTTTTTTGCTTTTAATCCAACAGCATCTCCAATATATATCTGGGCGTAAGGCACATATTGTATATAATCATCAATTGAGTTGTGATAATCGTTACCTACTTTGTTTCTAATATCTCTTTGAAAAGTTTTGTCTGTAAGGCTGCCACTTAATACACTTCCTGTTAAAATAAGTGAAAGTGGTAAAACAGTAGCCGAAAAAACTGATTTTTTTGAATCTCCTTGTTGAACTAATGTATCTTTTTGAGCATAATTTTTTTGACTGCAAAAAAAAATAATTAATCCCAAGTATATAATTTTACTCATAGAAACAGAGATAGTTTAACCCTTACAAATGTAAGCTAAAAAAAAATGAAGTGGTCTTAAAATCATTATTCCTAAATTCGTAAAATAATAACTTTTTGTTGAATAATGAATATATCAATCCCTAAAAGATATAAACTCTTATGGACTTTTGGATTAGTATTTTTAATGCTATCATTCGTTACTCGGGCCATCTTTTATGTTTGGTCTTTCCCGAATATTGATTTTTCCATCCTTTCACTTTTTCAAATCATATTTACTGGATTGCTATTTGATTTAGGGACCGTCTCATTCTTTTTGTTGCCCTATAGCCTGTATTTATTAGTGCTCCCTAACCGATTAACAGGAAGTAAATTCGATAAAATAATTAGTAAGGTTGCTTTTTTTATTGGGCTTTTAATTATCATATTTAGCACATTTGCTGAATTTACATTTTGGGAAGAATTTTCAACTCGGTTTAATTTTATTGCGGTAGATTATTTAATATATACGAACGAAGTTGTTGGGAATATTAATGAATCTTATCCTCTTCCTATTTTACTTTCTATTGTAATTCTTGCAGTAGGTCTTATCATTTACATTGCTAGTAAAAGACAAGTATTTAATGACACCTTTCAAGCAACTAGTTCATTAAAAGAAAGAATAGTCATTAGCTTAATATTAATTGTTACCACTTTAACTTTTACATTATTTGTAAATAATAAAAATGCCGAGTGGTCTCCTAATCGGTATGAGAATGAATTAAGTAAAGCCGGTATCTATTCCTTTTTTGCTGCATTTAGAAACAATGAATTAAGTTATACTGATTTCTACATGACTCAAGATTTAGATACTTCACTCAGCACATTTAAAAATAATGTTGTATTAAAAAATGATAGTTTAATTGGAAACAATAAATATAGTTTACAACGAATAATAACAAATAAAGGCGATGAAATAAAACCCAACGTAATTTTTATTTGTATAGAAAGTTTAAGTGCCGATTTTATGATGCGCTATGGGTCTCCTCACAATATGACTCCTCATTTAGATGCACTTATTAAAGAAAGCATTTCCTTCTCTAACCTCTATGCTACAGGAACAAGAACGGTAAGAGGAATGGAGGCAATAACATTATCCATTCCTCCATCTCCTGGAAGAAGCATTGTTAAAAGAAAAAACAATACTAATTTTTTTAACATCGGTACAATATTTAAACAAAAAGGATACACCCCTGTTTTCTTTTATGGTGGTGATGGTTATTTCGATAATATGAATCAGTTTTTTGGAGGTAATGGGTTTGATATCGTAGATAGAGGTAGGGGTTATTTAATGGGTGATGATTTTACTTCGAAAAGAACAAACATTGAAGATAATGAAGTAACTTTTGAAAATGCCTGGGGTGTTTGTGATGAAGACATTTATCGAAAGGTGATAAAAGAAGCTGATTTAAATTATCAAAACAGACAGCCATTTTTCAATTTTATAATGACTACCTCCAACCACAGGCCTTATACTTATCCTGAAAATAAGATTGACATACCTTCAGGTAGTGGAAGGCATGGTGCTGTTAAATACACTGATTTTGCTATTAATGAATTTATTGCAACTGCCAAAACCAAACCTTGGTTTAGTAATACAGTATTTGTAATTATGGCTGATCATTGTGCCTCTAGTGCAGGAAAAAGAGAGTTAGATGTGGCAAAATATCATATACCAGCCCTTATCTATAATCTCACAACTGAAGAAAACAAAGAGATAGATAAGCTGTGTTCTCAAATAGATATTTTTCCAACATTATTCGGATATTTTAATTGGACCTATCAATCTCAATTAATTGGAAGAGACATTTCCAAAATTCAACAGTCAGATGAATTAGCATTAATCAGTAATTATCGAAATTTAGGTCTTTTAAAAGGTGATAAATTTATGATTCTTGGTGATAAAAAATCTGCAGATTATTATCGATGGAGCAAAGAAAACAATCAGCTTTCACCCATTAAAAATGATTCTGACTTCTTAAAACTAACTGTTGCTTACTATCAATCTAACGACTATTATTACAACAATAATCTCTTTAAAATTAGTACAAAATAGAAGTTTTATAGTTTTTTAAAGTCAGTTTTTTAGAACTCTTTGTTGCTACATCCAGTTTTTATTTAACTATGTTTATCAAAAATTTAAAATGATATATTCTTTTCTTAAAGGATTTACCCGTTTAGCGCTAAGCACATATTTCCGTAAAATCCATATTTCTGGAGAAGAAAACCTTCCTAAAAATGGTCCTTTTTTAATTGTAGCAAACCATCCCAGTTCATTTTTAGACCCTGTCAGTATAGCGGTTTTGGTAAAGCAGAAAATTAGTTTTTTGGCAGGTGGATTTATGTTCAAAAACAAAATTGTAGCCGGGATTTTAACTCGCCTAAATATGGTCCCTATTTATCGTGCACAAGATGACCCAACTCAATTAAACAAAAACCAAGAGGTTTTCAGTGCTTGTTATAAAAAATTAAGTGATAATGGTGTAATAATGATTTTTCCTGAAGGCACAAGTGATACCGAAAGAAGGTTAAGGAAAATTAAAACTGGAGCAGCACGAATTGCCCTAGGTACAGCAAAAGAAAATGATTATAAACTAAATGTTAAAATTGTTCCTGTTGGGTTAAATTATACCCAGTCAAGCAAATTTAGAAGTGAATTATTTCTCCAATTTGGTACTCCTTTAGAAAGCGATAATTTTATTGAAGATTTTAAAAAAGATGAAATAACTACAGCTAAAAATTTAACCGCAGAAATTGAAAAGAGTATAAAAAATTTAATAATTAATATAGATCAAGGAGAATATGATATTTTAGTTGAAAGGGTTGAAAGTTTGTATAAACCAAAATTATTAAAAATTGCTTCAGAAGAAAATTCTGATTCATTTGATGACATTAAAATATCACAAAATATTTATAAAGCAATTAAGCATTTTCAAGAAAAAGATAGTGTGCTCTTTCATCAAATGAAAACCAAAATTGACAACTACTTTCTCAATTTAGAAATGATGAGCCTAACTGACAAATCTATTGAAAAAGGTGCTCAGCTAAATAATATTTTACCATACACTATTCAATCAGTGTTTATTTTAATTTTGGGATTCCCAATATGGGTATTTGGGTATTTAAACAGTTTTATTCCTTATAGAGCTCCTAGGTACATTGCCAAAAAAATAACTGACAGCGAAGCTTTCCTTGGCGCTTTATTAATGTCTTTAGGTGCGCTTACTTTTGTCATTTTTTACAGCTTAATTATTTATCTGACATGGGTAATTTTTCACTCCCCTGTATTCACTTTATGCTATGGAATAGTACTCATATTAAGTAGTTTTTTTACCATTTTTTACGCAAGAATTGCCAGAAGATTCTATTACAACTGGCAATTTATTTCTAGATTTTTTAGTAAACAAAAACTATTGGTTCAGCTAATGTCCGACAGAAATAACATTATTAAAGAATTAGAAATTATTAAAACAGATTTTAATAATTCGATTTAACAACATTAAACCTTGTTGTTATAATTCATCAATAGTTTTCATAAATAAATAATTTTGGGTAAATTGCTCCCTCTAACTAAAAATTATTATAATGAAAAAACTAGCACTGATTTTATGGAGCCTTGCAATAATCAATATTGCGTTTGCTCAAACACACAATCCAGACTTTTTAGATGGACGTGTAATGTTCAAATTAAAAAAAGATATTCCTGTTAAGAAAGAGAATCTTAATAGAATAGATAAACATTCTTTTAGTCTTGAAGAAAGTTTAGCAAAATATCCTATTTTACAAGATGCCTTAAAAAACTATGGCATAACTAAGTTTGAAAGACCTAGTTATTGGACTGGAAAACAAGAGTTGATGAAAATTTATCGAATTACTTTTTCTGATTTTACAAAGATTGATGAAATAGTTGATAAATTGGCTAGCTTGGATATTTTAGAATATGCTGAAAAAGAGCCTATTTATAAAACTGGTTTTGTTCCAAATGATCCTTTACATACTACTTCAAACAAATGGTATCATACGCTTGTTGGTTCCGAAAATGCATGGAACATAAGTCTAGGAAGTAATACTGTAAAAGTTGCCATCGTTGATAATGCTGTTGCAACTGGTCATTTAGACCTAACAACATTTACTCAAAGAGATGTTTCTGACAATGATAATGATGCTACCCCACCTCAAGTATATACAGTTGATCAAGGTTGGTCTCACGGTACACATTGTGCCGGATTAGCCACTGCAGACATCAACAATAGCATTGGAATTGCCTCACTTGGTGGAAATGTAGAGTTAATTGGTGTTAAGGCAACTCCTAACTCAGCGCCTTCTTCTTCAAGTATTTATAACAGTTATGATGGTGTTCAATGGGCATGTAATAATGGTGCTAATGTAGTTAGTATGTCATTTGGAGGAACCTCATCGAGTGCAAGTTTTCAAAACTTAATTAACGCATACCCAACTATTACTTTTATGGCTGCTGCCGGTAATGACAACAATACGGTTCTTCATTATCCTGGTGCTTACAATAATGTAATTTGTGTTGGTTCTGTTGATGGGAATGATACGCGTTCATTTTTCTCAAGCTATAATGGGTCCACTCCTTTTGTAGATATTTGTTCTCCTGGAGGATACACCAATGGAGGTTTGCTAAGCACAGTATACACTGCATCAGGTAATAGCTATGGAAAAATGGGTGGCACCTCAATGGCTACACCTTTTGCTGCTGGATTAGCTGGATTAATGTTAAGTCTTAATCCTGCAATGACCCCAGCCGCTGTTGAAGCATGTTTAATTAGCTCTGGGGTAGCTGTAAACCAAAATATGGGGCCAAGAATTGATGCTCTTGCTGCATTACAATGTGTTCAAGCTACTTTAAATGGTGATCCAATTCCTGCGTTTACTGGAAACCCTACAAGTATACAAGAAGGTCAATCTGTAACCTTTACTGATAATTCTGCTGATGGCGGAAACCCAATTACAAACTGGACATGGACTTTCCCTGGTGGAACTCCTGGTTCATTTATTGGACAAACTCCTCCGGCAATTACTTATGCTACTGCCGGATCTTATGATGTTACTTTATCTGTAACTAATTCTCAAAGCACACAAGTTTTGACCAAGCCTGGATATATTAATGTAAGCGTTGTTCCTTATGGAAACTGGATTGTACAAAATTCGAGTTTTTCTGCAGCATCAAGAGGTATTAACTGGATTTCAATTGTTGATGCTAATACTGTATGGGCTACAGCTTATGATGGTTCTGGTGGTGGAGCAAACGTTCAACAGTTTACTAAAACAACAAACGGTGGTACTACATGGACTCAAGGAAATGTCAATGTTGGAAATACATTACTAGGAATATCACACGTTCATGCTCTTGATGCTAATACTGCTTGGGCTGCAGTTTATCCTACTGGTGCTGGACAAACCGGTGGAATATGGAAAACGACTAATGGGGGGGCATCTTGGACAAGACAAAACACTGCAACATTTAATAATGCAGCATCATTTACAAACGTTGTTCATTTTTGGGATGCCAACGAAGGTTTTTGCCAAGGAGATCCAATAAGTGGGGAATTTGAATTGTACAGAACGACTAATGGTGGTACAAATTGGACTGCAATAGGTGGAGGAAATATTCCTAACCCACAAGCAGGTGAGTATGGATATACTCGTCAGATTGAAGTTGTAGGAAATAGTGTATGGTACACTACTAATAGAGGTAGAATATACCATTCAACTAATAGAGGTGCCACATGGGTCGTTTACCAATCACCTTTAGTGGATTTCGGTGGAGCTGGCCAAAGCGGTAATTTATCTTTTACTGACGCCAACAATGGTATCATCATAGAAAGTTCAGGTCTTGTTTACAAATCTACAAATGGAGGAGCTAACTGGACTTTAACTGCGACTACTGGGTCTGTTTTTGTAAATGGTCTTTGTTGGATTGAAGGTACAAATACCGTATTTTCAACAGGAGCAAATCCTGCTGGTTCTTCATATAGTACAGATGGTGGTATCACTTGGAACATTATTGATACGCAACAACATTTATACTGTGAATTCACAACTCCTTCAATAGGATGGTCTGGTTGGTTTAATAATGCAACAACTCCATCGATAGAAGGTATGTGGAAATGGAACAATACATCAGGTCTATTAACTTCTGATTTTTCTAGTACTCCAAATCCAGCTTGTGTTGGTGCAACGGTACAATTTACGGATCAATCATCTGGTGCATCGCCAATCTCATGGGCATGGGTATTTCCTGGTGGAACTCCTGGAACTTCTTCTGCTCAGAATCCAACAGTTACATATGCTGCTCCTGGATTTTACACCGTTTCATTAACTGTTGATGATGGTCTTGGACCAACTAACAAAACAGATAGCGCTCACATTGAGATAGTTGCTCCAACTACTCAGCCTAGTGCAATTACAGGCGTTATTGCTCCTTGCGAGTTTGATGTAGAAACGTATTCTGTTATAAATGTCCCTAATGTATTTTATACTTGGACATTACCTGCAACATGGACTGGGACTAGTAGTACTAATCAGATTGTAGCAACAGTTGGTTCTGCTGGTGGTAACATTACTGTTACAGCTGATAACATTTGTGGAAGTAGTACGCCAAGTGTTTTAGCAGTTACTATGTGTACTATTACAGGTGTGGATGAAGTGGATAATTCTACGATTAGTATTTATCCTAATCCTGCACAAAACACAATTTCTATAAATGGTGTTTACAACAATGATAAAATCACTAACAAAGTAATTAATATCGTTGATGTATTAGGACAAAAAGTAATCTCAACTACCGTTAACAAAGCAACTTTTACTATTGATGTTTCGTCATTGAGTAAAGGATTATACTTCGTTCAAATGGACGATAATAATATTACTCATAAATTCATTAAAGAATAATAACTATGAAAAAATCAATAATAATAGCTGGTATATTAAGTGCATTTGTTTTAGTCGGAAACACAGTTTTAGCACAAGATGCTAAAGTTGCAACTGTAGAATCAAAAGTGATGGTTTCTAAAGCTGTTGAAACAGAATTAGACGCTTCTAACAATGCAGTAGTTGTTTCTGTTAATGCAAACAAAGATTTATCTGAAGATGAGAGAAAGAAAGTAATAAGAAGGTTTGAAACTTTGTTGAACCTTGCCAAAACAAAAGATGATAAAAAAGCGAAGCTAATTTACTCAGACGAGTACAAAAGATTAGCTGCTCATTATGCTAGAGTTTCTGGTAAAACATTACCTGAATTAAAATTAGCTGCAGTTACTGATTAGGTTTATTTATTGATAAAACTACAAAGGGAAAGAAAACTACTTCTTTCCCTTTTTTTATTAGTTAAACTTATGATAATACTGGTAAATTGAAAATGTTCGTTTACTCAATTAAACGTCTAGTTCCCTAATTCTAGATTGAAATTTCATTTTATCACAAGTAGTTTAGTGAAAAAATTAATCATTAAACAAAGAACAAAATGAAAAAACTATTTTTAATTGTTTTTGTTTTTTATTCCTTTGGGAATATTAAAGCTCAAAATGTTGCACCTTCTATTTCATCGAGTAAAACTTACTCAAAAAACAGTATCTCTCCCAGTTTTCAAGATGGAGATATCATTTTTCAATCTTCACAATCTGGACAAAGCAAAGCTGTTCAGTTAGCAACACACTCAAAATACAGCCATGTGGGCATTATTTTTAAAACCAAAAATTCAACACTCGTGTATGAAGCTGTCCAACCAGTTAAATTCACGAAACTCAAGCAATGGATAAAGCATGGTGATGATGGGCATTATGTAGTTAAAAGGCTTAAAAATGCCAAAGAAGTACTAACTAAGGAAGTGCTGACAAAGATGAAAAAGGAAGGAGAACAATACAAAGGAAAAAATTATGACATTTATTTTGAATGGTCTGATAAAAAAATATACTGTTCTGAATTAGTTTGGAAAATATATAAAGATGGAGCTGGTATTAAAATTGGTGAATTAGAATTATTAAAGGATTTTGACCTCAGCCATCAAATTGTAAAGCAAATAATGAAAGAGCGATATGGTGATAATGTTCCGCTAAATGAAAAAGTAATTTCTCCAGCAGCCATGTTTAAATCAGATAAATTGATAACGGTATTTGAGAATTAAATTAACCTCCCCAACCTTCCCGGTCTAAACTTCTGTATTGTATGGCTTCAGCCAAATGGTGGGGTTCTATAACATCAGAATTCTCCAAATCAGCAATGGTTCTCGCTACTTTAAGTATTCTGTCATAAGCTCTGGCAGATAACCCCAATTTGTCCATGGCTTTTTTTAGCAATTCCTTTCCTGCCTCATCAATTACACATATTTCTTTTAATGATTTTGAAGACATTTGAGCATTCGCATGTATCCCTTTTTTGGTTTTAAATCGCTCTTCCTGTTTTTTTCTAGCTTCAATTACTCGTTGTCTTATGGTATCACTATTTTCTCCTGTCGGTTTTGTGCTTAGCTCATCAAATGAAACTGGGGTAACTTCTACATGTAAATCTATTCTATCCAAAAGTGGTCCTGATATTTTACTCAAGTATTTTTGTACGACTCCAGGAGAACATACACAATCCTTTTCAGGATGATTAAAATATCCGCACGGACAAGGATTCATAGAAGCTACTAGCATAAAACTTGCAGGATAATCCACAGTGAACTTAGCTCTTGAAATAGACACTTGCCTATCTTCTAATGGTTGTCTCAACACTTCTAAAACTGTTCTTTTAAACTCAGGCAATTCATCTAAAAACAATACACCATTATGCGCTAAAGAAATTTCACCAGGCTGCGGAAACCCACCACCCCCTACAAGAGCTACATCAGAAATAGTATGGTGTGGAGAACGAAAAGGTCTTACACTAATTAACGAAGTATCTTGGGAAAGTTTTCCACCAACCGAATGAATTTTGGTTGTTTCTAATGCTTCGTGTAATGACAGGGGAGGTAAAATAGTAGGCAATCGTTTTGCTAACATTGTTTTTCCAGCTCCAGGTGGTCCTATCAAAATTGCATTATGTCCACCCGCTGCTGCAATTTCTAATGCTCGTTTAATATTCTCCTGACCCTTCACATCTTCAAAGTCAAAATCAACATTATTCAAGTTTTCATAAAATTCTTTTCGAGTGTCAATTTCTACTTTATTCAATTGATCATCCTCATTAAAAAAGTTGATAACTTCTTTTATGTTGTTTACTCCGTACGTATCAATACCGTCAACAATAGCAGCTTCTTTTGCATTTGCTTTAGGTAAAATAAACCCTTTAAATCCTTCTTTTTGGGCTTTAATAGAAATGGGTAAAGCTCCTTTAATGGGCTGTAAACTTCCGTCTAAAGATAGTTCGCCCATTATCACATAATCACTAACTTTTTCTTCTTTGATTTGACCTGAAGCAGCCAAAATTCCTATGGCTATAGTTAGATCATAAGCAGAACCCTCTTTACGAATATCGGCAGGAGCCATATTCACTACTGTTTTTTTACCTGGCATTTTATAGCCTACATTTTTTAAAGCAGCTTCTATACGTTGCTGACTTTCTTTTACAGCATTATCTGGTAATCCTACCATAAAAAATTTCATCCCTCTGTCAACGTTAACCTCAACAGTTATGGTTATGGCATCAACACCAACTAAAGCACTTCCATATGTTTTAACCAACATATTAAATATGTTCTTCTATATAGTGAATTAAAGAATGGATTATTTTAATATGAAGCTCTTGGGCTCTATCCGCGTACTCAGAGTGAGGAGACCTAATTTCGACATCGCAAATTTTTGAAAGCTCCCCTCCTGATTTTCCGGTTAAAGCAATCACAACCATTCCTTTATCTTTAGCTACATCGACAGCTCTTAATACATTAGATGAACTCCCACTGGTGCTAATTGCTAACAAAACATCTTCTGATTTACCTAAAGCATCTACATATCTTGAAAAAACTTCATCGAAACCATAGTCATTACTTACACAAGTAATATGAGCTGCATCAGAAATAGAAACAGCAGGAATTGCTTTTCTATTTCCTCTAAATCTACCACTCAATTCTTCAGCAAAATGCATAGCATCACACATTGAGCCACCATTACCACAAGAAATAATTTTTCCACCAGCATTAATTGAAGCTACCATAAGTTGGCCTGCCGCCTCAATCCGTTGCAAATTATTTTCATCCCCAATAAATTGGTCCAATAGTTGTTTTGCCTCTAGAAAATTATTTTTGATTAGCTCTAACCCCATTCTTTTATTTTATTTAAACTATTAAAATACAAAATTATAGCTATCAAATTTAGATAATAAATAAAGTATATTTACTTTTATGTTCAATATTAAGATTAACCCTATGGAAAGATTTTTATTATGTATTGTTGTTTTAGTTGCTTTTAGCTCAGTTAAAGCACAATCGGATGAAGGTAAAAAAACTTGTCACCAGAAATATGCTGAAGTATTTGAAAAAAGGGGTGCAAACCCAGTTGAAGACGGGGTTTATGACAATGTTATAATAACCTTTAGAAAAGGAAGTTTAGCAGATTGCTTTTATGGTAAAGTAAAAGTTCAAAAAGGATCTGTTAATACTTATGAAATGTATTTAAAATTTGCTGACGATTCGTATGAAAAAATATCTAGAAAATATAGATATCCTGAGGAAAAAGTTACCATTGAAGGTGGTATGAGTAGAACAATGGTTACTGTTGATGATGAATTAATAACCGTTTTATTTATAAAGAGTATTAGACCTAAAAAGAAAGCTTATATAAAGGCTGCAGAACCCGATTTCGATTTTTAAATCTGAACGTGAAATACTCGGTTAATACCCTCTAACTGGTAAGTTTTAATTTCCTTTAAAAACACGTTATTTAATTTATTTTGTATTGTCGCTACTTGTTGTTTTGTTTCATAGTTATATGCAACAAAATTCAACAGTATTTCACCAGCTGGATTTAACATTGATTTTAATTTTTCAAAGAAGTGTTGAGTCAAAAATTGGTCAGGAACATTGATTCCTTTAAATAAATCAACTAATATTAAGTCGTATTTATTAGTTGTTATATTAGCAAAATTCATCGCATCGTCTACTATAATGTTTAAATTAGGATATTGGTCTAACCCAAAATACTTATTTCCTAAAGCTATCACTTTTTCATCAATTTCAATTGCATCCATTTTACAATCAAGCCCTAATTCCTTGTAAATAATAGAAGGAATACTTCCTGCTCCACACCCGAGAACTAAAACTGAACTAATCTTTTTATCTGAAATTTTTATCTTATTCAAAGCTTGTTGAAAAACTCGATGTAAACTAGCAAAAGAATAATTGGCATTTACTGAATTGAGCACATACTTCCCTTCTTGAATTGCAACCTCTAACTCGGCACTAAATTTACTCGTTACTTTTTCTACAACAATTTTATGAATGTAGCTGAGATATTTTTGAAAAGGAGTCAATTACTCTTTCGTTTTTTAGTATTATTAACTGAATATTCTATTAAAAGAAGTACACAAAAGGGAATTAAAAAAACAAGAATAAATGGAGAAGGATGACCAATCCAATTCCATAAAAAGAAAAATACCAAAAGGATAAGTACTATTCCTCCAAATCCTATTTTTTGTGTTAGATGTAATTTCATTTGATAAAAATAAAAAACCTCACCAACTTGGTGAGGTTTTGTAAAACAAATAATTATCGACAGCGATTCGCTGTTACATCATTCCTGGCATTCCACCACCCATTCCTCCCATAGGAGGCATAGCAGCACCTTCTTCTTCAGGTTCATCTGTAATAACACATTCTGTAGTTAATAATAATGATGCTATCGAAGCTGCATTTTCTAAGGCAATCCTAGTTACCTTAGTTGGATCTATAATTCCAGCTTTATACATATTCGTATATTCTTCAGTTCTGGCATTATAACCGAAATCAGCTTTCCCTTCTCTTACTTTCTGAACAACAACTGCTCCTTCACCACCAGCATTGATGATAATTTGTCTCAACGGTTCTTCAATAGCTCTTTTTACTATCGCAATCCCAGTATCTTCATCAGCATTTGCTCCTTTTAAATTGTTTAAAGCTTTTTCTGTTCTAACCAGTGCAACACCTCCACCTGGTACAATCCCTTCTTCAATGGCAGCTCTAGTTGCAGATAATGCATCATCCACTCTATCTTTTTTCTCTTTCATTTCAACTTCAGTAGCAGCTCCAACATAAAGTACAGCAACACCCCCAGCTAATTTAGCTAGTCGCTCCTGCAATTTTTCCTTATCATAATCAGAAGTAGTAGTTTCTATTTGAGCTTTTATTTGCCCTATTCTAGCTTGAATAGCTGATTTTTTACCACCACCATTTACTATAGTAGTATTATCCTTGTCAATTGTAATTTTTTCTGCAGTTCCCAACATTTCTAATGTTGTATTCTCTAATTTAAATCCTTGTTCTTCAGAAATTAAATTAGCGGAAGTAAGAATAGCAATATCTTCCAACATTGCTTTTCTTCTGTCTCCAAATCCAGGAGCTTTTACAGTTGCTATTTTTAAACCCCCTCTTAGTTTATTAACCACCAAAGTGGCTAATGCTTCTCCATCAACATCTTCAGCTATAATTAATAAAGGTTTACCTGATTGTGCAACTGGTTCTAGAATTGGCAAAAGATCTTTCATATTAGAAATCTTTTTATCGTAAACCAAGATGTATGGGTTTTCCATATCTACAATCATTTTCTCAGCATCAGTAACAAAATATGGAGACAAATAACCTCTATCAAACTGCATTCCTTCTACCACATCAACCGTTGTTTCAGTTCCCTTTGCTTCTTCAACTGTAATAACTCCTTCAGTTGAAACTTTAGCCATTGCCTCCGCAATTAAACTTCCTATTGTATCATCATTATTAGATGATACTGTAGCTACTTGTTTAATTTTCTCATTGTCATTACCAACACTTTTAGAAATTTTCTTTAGCTCAGCAGTTACAGCGAGTACAGCTTTATCAATTCCTCTTTTTAAATCCATTGGATTTGCTCCAGCAGCAACATTTTTTAATCCTGTTGTAACGATGGATTGCGCTAAAATAGTAGCAGTGGTTGTACCATCACCAGCATCATCATTTGTTTTGCTGGCTACTTCTTTAATCATTTGAGCTCCCATATTTTCTACGGAATCGGTTAGTTCTATTTCTTTTGCTACTGAAACACCATCTTTGGTTACGTGGGGTGCGCCAAATTTCCTATCAATAATTACATTTCTTCCTTTAGGACCTAATGTAACTTTTACAGCATTTGCTAATTTATCAACCCCATTTTTGAGTGCATCTCTAGCTTCTACGTCAAATTTTATATTTTTTGCCATTTCTTAAATTTTTAATACTTGTTAAACTATTGCGAAAACATCTGATTCTCGCATAATTAGATAATCATTTCCATCAATAGAAATTTCCGTTCCTGCATATTGACCGTAGAGAACAATATCTCCAACTTTCACGGTCATAGGTTCATCTGGTTTTCCCTTACCAGCAGCCACAATTTTTCCTCTTTGCGGTTTTTCTTGTGCTGAATCTGGTATAATAATTCCGCCAGCTGTTTTTTCTTCTGCAGCAGCAGATTCAACAATTACTCTATCTGCGAGTGGTTTAATTTTTAATGCCATTTTAATTTGTTTTTTTAATTAATATCAATGTTTCTCTTCCCGTCATATTTCGTACCAATCGGATAAATAAGTTATTTATCAGACAAAATTTCTGACTTAATAAAAAAAGTGTCAGTTAAATCATGATTTAACTGACACTTTATCATAGATTTTAAATCCTTATTTCCCTTCTTCTTTTGGAGGTGCTGTGGCAGGTCCAGCTCCTGGAGTTACAGGTATATCTGTTCTAGCTGGTGCAGCAGGTAATGCTTTCTCATCTATTTGCTCAGTCATTTTTGACTGGGTTCCACCCTCTTCATCTAAAGAGGTAGAAGGGTTAATAAATGCTGAAGAAGCAATACTCAACACTACTAATGCGATTCCCATTGTCCAAGTTGCTTTCTCTAAAAAATCTGTTGTTTTTCTAACACCCATTACTTGGTTGTTGGTAGAGAATGCTGAATCCAATCCACCTTTAGGATTCTGTATTAGTACAATTAATATTAATAATACACAAACGATTATTACCAGTACCGTAATTAAATATATCATTGTTTAAGTTTTTGTTTTAAAATTTTAATTTGGGCTGCAAAATAACTGCTTTTTTTTGGATTTCTCACCATTAATTTCTCATAAGTCTTTAGAGCTTCTTGAAAGTTGCCTTGATCAACATGAATTAGTGCAAGAGTCTCACTAACAAGCCCAGAATCTGTGTCACTTAATCGAGCCATCTTAGCTGATGAATAAAATTCAGTTTTCTTGGGCTCTATTCTAGGGTCTTCTTGAATAAATTTGTTGATGATATCTTGATTTCTTTTTTTCTTATCCTTTACTTGAATCTCTTGGTCATCACCATTATAGTACTTTAACCAAGAAGAAAATGAATGTGTTGCATCCTCATCAAATAATTTAATTTCTTTTGTTATTGACACATCTTCTTCATCAACCTCATCTGATTCTAACAGTATACTACTAGTTATTGCTTGACTTAAATATTCTTTTTCCAATAAATCCAGCTCATCCTTTCCTGAAGTAGGAATAAATTTATCATCAACCAGAATTTCATTGGTCGTTTCTAATACTTTTTTCTGGCTTTCTACTTTTATTTCTTGATGAATGTGTCTAAATAATTTAGTTCTGTCAGGACAAATAGATGCCGTCTTTTTTAATTGTTCTTCAAATAATATACTGTTATTGTTATTTAACTGAATAGTATAAAATAACTGTCCTGTTTGACAATAAGGATATTCATTAATAATTGGCTTAATTTCTTCCTCAGAAATTGAACTTATCAAATCCAATTCATCTAAACATTGTATGAAATTATTAACTTGCATCTACCAATTACTTACAGATTTATTAAATATATCTTGGGTTAACTGAGTGTTAATATCCTTTATTAAATCATCCTCTATACTTGCTAAATTCTGTGCGCTTTCATAGTCTGAAAACCTAGAAAAACTTGTTTCAAAATCTTGTGCTGCGTCTTTCGTGTTAATAAATTTAACCTTAACAGTTATCGTTAAACGGTTTAATGCTGCAGTTTCGTTTCCTTGAATAGCAACTGAAGTTACAGCATATCCAGTTATTGAACCTTCGAATTGTAGATCGCCATTTTTAGAAGCAAGATCTAAATTTGTTTGAGATAAAAAAATATCTTTTAATGCCTCTGTGAATAATTGAGATAAATTAGCACTTGCTAAAGGGGCGTAGCTTTGAAAAGTTTTTACAGAAACCGTTTTTACATCTTCAGGAATAGATGCTCCTGTAAATGAGTAATCTACTTTACAGGAAAATATTATCCCAATAAAAAAAATTAAAATGATATTTAAACTTTTTCTATTCAATTGTCGATAGAATATTCTTTTATTTTTCTATAAAGTGTTCGTTCAGAAATTCCTAATTCTTCAGCTGCCTTTTTTCTTTTTCCGCTATATTTATACAACGCTTTAATAATCATTTCTTTTTCTTTATCCGCTAAAGATAATGACTCCTCTACGACCTCTGTGTGCTGAGTTATTTGATCTTCTTTTTCTTCTTTGGGTAGAATTTGAGGCTTATAAATTTGAGGTTTTTCAATAGTTTCTTCTTTTTTCTCATACAACCGTTGAACGCTTTGCATTAACGCAGGATTATCAACAACATCTGAAACTCCAGCACTACCACTTTGCATTAATCCTACGACAACATTTTTCAATTCTGTCACATCCCCTTTTAAATCAAACAACACTTTATATAAAATATCTCTTTCTGATAAATCTGCGCTTTCACCACCTTGGTAAACAGTTGGTAAGTTTTGATTATTGTCTTCTGGTAAATATTTTAGTAAAATCTCAGCACTAATATCTCTAGTGCTCTCAATAACTGAAACCTGCTCAGCAACATTTTTTAATTGTCGAATATTACCTTTCCATCTATAATTTTCTAATAAATCAATCGCTTCTGAAGATAATTTAACTGCAGGCATTTTGTATTTACTGGCAAAATTTGCAGCAAATTTTCTGAATAGTAAATGGATATCTTCTTTACGATCCCTTAAGGCAGGTAGATGAATTGGAACTGTGTTTAAACGATAAAATAAATCTTCTCTAAACTTCCCTTTTCTAATCGCTTCGGGAATGTTCACATTTGTTGCTGTAACAATACGTACGTCTGTTTTCAAAACTTTAGATGATCCTACTTTTATAAATTCTCCCGTTTCTAAAACTCTTAATAACCTCACTTGAGTTTGAACTGGAAGTTCAGCAACCTCATCTAAAAAAATAGTCCCTCCATCTGCAACTTCAAAATAACCTTTACGAGCATCATGGGCACCGGTAAAGGCACCTTTCTCATGTCCAAATAATTCAGAATCTATTGTTCCTTCTGGAATAGCGCCACAATTTACCGCTATGTATTTGTTGTGCTTTCTTCCGCTTAATTGATGTATTATCTGAGGCATTACTTCTTTTCCTACACCGCTTTCTCCTGTAATTAAAACTGATAAATCCGTTAAAGCAACCTGTGCAGCAATGTCTATTGCTCTATCAAGTGATGGAGAAGTTCCGATAATTTCAAATCGTTGTTTAATTTGCTGTGTGTCCATTTTAATCTTTAATTGCTTTTCCTAACAGTGTTCCTCCAGTACAGCTATCAACTTTTATCAGTACATAATCTCCAATCTTATAATTTTCTTTAGGAAAAACAACTACAGTGTTCTGAGAAGTTCTTCCCGCTAATTCTTGGCTAGATTTTTTAGATACTTTTTCCACTAATACTTCAAAAATTTGCCCAACATAGGCTTTATTCGCCTCAAAAGAGAGATTTCTTTGTAAAGCAACTATTTCTGCTAATCTTCTACTCTTATCAGCTTCACTAACATCATCCTTTAATGTTCGTTGTGCTTGCGTATTTGGTCGTTCAGAATATTTAAACATATACGCAAAATCATATTTTACATACTCCATTAATGATAATGTCTCTTGGTGTTCTTCTTCTGTTTCAGTACAAAACCCAGCAATAATATCAGCAGAAATTGAACAATCGGGCATAATTTCTTTTATTTTATCAATTCGCCCCATATACCACTCCCGGGAATAACCTCTATTCATCATTTCTAAAACTCTTGTGTTTCCACTTTGAAATGGCAAATGGATATACTTACAAATATTATCATACTTCGCCATTGTATACAAAAATTCATCTGTAATGTCTTTTGGGTGTGAAGTTGAAAAACGAACCCTCAATTTTGGACTAATTAAAGCTACTTGCTCCATTAGCTGAGCAAAATTCATGCTCTGTTTTTTTTCTTCTTCAGATAAATTTTTGTAATCCTTTTTCAATCCTTCTTTACCATACCACAAATAAGAATCTACATTTTGACCTAGAAGAGTAACCTCTCTATACCCTTGTTCAAATAATTCTCTTGCTTCGTTAAGAATGGTTTCAGGATTTCTACTCCTTTCTCTTCCCCTTGTATAAGGCACCACGCAAAACGTGCACATATTGTCACATCCTCTTGTAATCGAAATAAATGCAGAAACGCCATTACTTAATAACCGGACAGGGCTAATGTCCGCATAAGTTTCTTCTTTAGATAATATCACATTCACCGCTTTTTTACCTTCATCCACCTGATTTACCAAATTTGGTAAATCACGGTAAGCATCCGGACCAACAACAATATCAACCAATCTTTCCTCTTCCAAAAATTTAGCTTTTAATCTCTCCGCCATACATCCTAAAACTCCAATAATCATTTCAGGTTTTGCTTTTTTTGCTTTTTGAAATGACCGTAATCGCTGCCTAACGGTTTGTTCTGCTTTTTCCCGTATAGAGCAGGTATTTACAAATATCACATCAGCCTCAGACAATTCATCGGTGGTATTAAACCCCTCTTTGGCTAAAATTGAAGCAACAATCTCACTATCAGAAAAGTTCATTTGACAGCCATAGCTCTCAATGTAAACTTTTCTATTTCCACCCTCTTTTAATTCAAGAGTAGTTGTGCTTCCTTGAATGGCTTCATCAATAACTTTATTTCCTACTTCCATATAAAATATACTATCGGGAAGCAAAATTACTTATTTTTTAGATTTAATGACAAAATGACATAAAAACAAAAATTTGTTTATTTAAAAAAAGTATATTATTTTATAATATAAGTAGCTCGATTCTAAATCTAATTAGGATATTCAATTTTTTATTTCATTTCTTTGCAAAAATTTTTATTCTTAAACCCTTAAATGAATGGCGAAGAATTTAGTAATTGTTGAGTCCCCTGCGAAAGCAAAAACCATTGAAAAATTTCTTGGAAAAGATTTTACTGTAAAATCTAGTTTTGGCCATATTAGAGATTTGCCTGGTAAAAATATATCTGTTGATATTGAAAATGATTTTGAACCTGATTATGTAATTCCTGATGATAAAAAGAAAATTGTTAGTGAATTAAAAAAATTAGCTAAAGAAGCTGATACAGTTTGGTTAGCTTCGGATGAGGATCGTGAAGGAGAAGCCATTGCTTGGCACTTATTAGAGGCACTAAATTTAACAGAAGATAAAACCAAAAGAATTGTTTTTCATGAAATTACCAAGTCTGCTATTACTAAAGCAGTAGAAAATCCAAGAAAAATAAACAAAGATTTAGTAGATGCTCAACAGGCGAGAAGAGTATTAGACAGATTAGTTGGTTATGAATTGTCTCCTGTTTTATGGAAAAAAATAAAGCCATCATTATCTGCGGGTAGGGTTCAGTCTGTTGCTGTACGATTAATTGTAGAACGAGAAAACGAAATTCTAGACTTTAGATATGAATCTTCATATAAAGTAGTAGCTAATTTTTTGGTAAGTAATGATTCGTTATTAAAAGCAGAATTACCTCAGCGTTTCAAAAGCAAAGCTGAAGCTGAAAATTTCTTAAAAAAATGTGCTACTGCTGATTTTACAATTGATAACTTAGAAACCAAGCCTGCTAAAAAATCGCCAGCAGCACCTTTTACAACGTCAACTCTTCAACAAGAAGCAAGTAGAAAGTTAGGCTTTTCTGTTTCACAAACGATGACAGTTGCTCAACGTTTATATGAAGCAGGGAAGATAACTTATATGAGAACGGATTCTGTTAATTTATCAAATGAAGCTATCACAGCTGCTAAAAAAGAAATTACTTCTTCTTACGGTGAAGAATATTCTCAAATAAGAAACTATACAACCAAGTCAAAAGGCGCACAAGAGGCTCACGAAGCCATCCGTCCAACCTATATGAATGAATATACACATATGGGTGATCCTGGTCAAACTCGATTGTATGAGTTGATATGGAAAAGGACAATAGCTTCACAAATGAGTGATGCCAAATTGGAAAAAACAACCGTGAAAATTAATATTTCAACAGCGGATGAAAATTTTGTTGCAAAAGGAGAGGTTCTAATTTTTGACGGATTCTTAAAAGTATACATAGAAGGAACTGATGATGAAAACAATACTGAGAAAGAGGGAATATTGCCTCCATTAACCATTGGTGAAAAATTAAACGTACAGGAAATTTCAGCTACTGAACGATTTTCTCATTATCCACCGCGATATACTGAAGCAAGTTTGGTGAAAAAATTAGAAGCTCTGGGTATTGGAAGACCATCTACGTATGCTCCAACAATTTCTACTATTCAAAAAAGAGGTTATGTTGTAAAAGAAGACAGAGATGGTGACCAAAGAGAATTTACGACACTTACTTTAAAAAATGGAAATATTACCGATGCAATTGCTAGAGAAAACTATGGTTTTGAGAAAAAGAAAATGTTTCCAACAGATATTGGAACAGTAGTAACCGATTTTTTGGTTGAAAACTTCGGAAAAGTACTTGACTACAGTTTTACTGCACAAGTTGAAGAAGAGTTTGATGCTATTGCTGAAGGACAAAAGCAGTGGAATAAAATGATAGCTGACTTTTATAACCCTTTTCATACACAAATTGAAGACACATTAGAAAATGCCGAAAGAGCAAGTGGAGAAAGAGATTTAGGAATAGATCCTGATTCAGGTAAACCACTTATTGTTAGAATTGGAAAATTTGGACCAATGGCTCAAATTGGAAAAACTGAAGATGATGGAGGTGCTAAATTTGCTAGTTTATTAAATGGGCAAACGATTGGAAAAATTACTTTAGAGGAAGCATTAGAGCTTTTTAAATTTCCTAAGACTATTGGAATGTATGAAGGCAAAGAAATAGTTGTTTCGCAAGGAAGATTTGGTCCTTATGTTAAATACGATGAAATGTTTGTATCAATTCCTCGAGATGAAGATTTAAGTTCGATAGACATTGATAGAGCAATAGAACTCATTAAACAGAAACAAGAAGCTGATGCTCCTATTGATGAATATGAAAATTTTCCCGTTCAAAAAGGAGTCGGAAGATTTGGTCCTTTTATTAAGTGGAATGATATGTTTATCAATGTAAATAAGAAATATGACTTTGATAACTTAACGCATGAGAACATTGTTGAGTTAATTGAAATTAAAAAGCAAAAAGAAATTGATAAATATATTCATCGTTGGGATGAAGTGGGTATTTCGGTTCAAAAGGCACGTTGGGGAAGATTTAATATAATTAAAGGGAAATTTAAAATTGAATTGCCTAAAACTTTTAATGTTGAAAAACTAACTTTGGAGGAGGTGGAAAAAATGATAGAAGAAAAAGCCCCCAAGAAAAAAATAAAAGCAAAAAAGAAGTAAAATGAATTTTTCTGAATATTTCGCCCCCATTAATTTAAATGAAGGTGATTTAACTGTTGATTACAAAGACAATCAATTTTTAAATTCTATTCAGTTCTATGAAGACCAAGACATATCTTCATTTAATATTGCAATAATTGGAGTTGGAGAAGAACGAAATTCAAACAACCATGGATGTGCTAATGCTCCTAATAATGTTCGAAAATATTTATACCGTCTTACCGGATTTAGTAATCAAACGAAAATAATTGACTTAGGAAATCTTAAAATTGGTGCTACTGTAGATGACACATACTTTGCTCTAAGCTCAATTTTAGAAACTTTAATCAAACAAAATGTACTTCCTGTAATTATTGGTGGAAGTCAAGATTTAACTTATTCGAACTTTTTAGCATATAAAAATTTAGAACAAACTGTTAACCTCGTTTCAGTAGACTCTAAATTTGATTTAGGTGAAGCGGATGAAAAAATAAGTTCCGACAACTTTTTAACAAAAATTATATTACATCAGCCTAATTACTTATTCAATTATAGCAATATAGGCTATCAAAGTTATTTTATAGATAAAGAACAAATTGAATTAATGTCAAAATTATATTTTGATTTTTACAGGTTAGGTCAGGTTCAAAAAAATATTGAAGAGGTAGAGCCAATTGTTAGGAATGCGGATGTATTGAGTTTTGACATCTCTTCTATAAGACAATCGGAAGCACCAGGAAACAGAAATACTTCTCCCAACGGCTTTTATGGTGAACAAGCTTGTCAAATAGCTCGATATGCTGGGTTAAGTGATAAACTAACATCAATCGGTTTTTATGAAATAAATCCCGAGCTAGACAAAGAAGAACAAACTTCACATGGCGTTGCACAGATGATATGGTATTTTATAGATGGCTACATTCATAGAAAAAATGACTTCCCTGTTGGAACAAGGAAATCATATATAAAATACACCGTTAACATCCAAGATGGTAAAAATGAAGTTGTTTTCTATAAAAGTGATAAAAGTGAACGTTGGTGGATGGATGTTCCTTACCCCGCTCACGAAAAAATTAAATATGATCGACACGTGCTCGTTCCGTGCTCTTATGAAGATTACAAAACTGCTTGTGACAACGAAGTTCCAAATAGATGGTGGCAAACTTTTCAGAAAT
>JBFIEB010000006.1:0-23743 GCA_041603555.1 Vicingaceae bacterium | reverse complement strand
AATAATTTTGAACTCCTGTAACAGAAAAACTCAATTTATTTTCACCCTCGTTGAATTGTTTAGTGTTCAAGACTAGCGTAGTATTTTTATCAAAATCTTGTTTAATTTCTGTTAAGGTAATTCCATTATTTGTCAGGATTGCTATTTCGTCATCTTCAACAGGCTCAATAATTTTTACCTCGCCATTTGCTACCACATTCAAGGAATCTTGATTTGAATTTTCTACTTCATTTTCCAATGTGTCATTGCCACAAGAAAATAGAATACAACATATAGTCGAGAATATTAAAATTTGAAATTGCATCTTTCTTATTCAATAATTATTTCAGGTATAGCCTACTATTCGAAATTCAAAATCAGTTGGTTTTTTTCTACTGTTTCCCCTTTGTTTACGGAAATACTTTTAATCACACCATCAGTTGGTGATTTAATCACATTTTCCATTTTCATGGCTTCTAAAATCAATAAGGCATCTCCTTTACTGACTTGTTGACCCCCCTCTACGGAAACTTCTAACACCAACCCTGGCATTGGTGCTTTTAAATCAGAAACTTTACTACTTATAGCAGCATCCATTCCTAAACTATGTAACAACTCATCATACTTATCTTTTGCGCTGAACCTATATTTTATACCATCAACTTTTATAAAAAAAGATTTTTCTACTCTATTAACACTAAGTACTTCTAAATTATAAGATTTGTTATCTTTAAGGATATGATAAGTATTTTCTTTTACTTTTATAACATCCCAATTGAATTTCTTCCCGTTTAAAATTCCCGTATTAGCACCAGTTTCAATTTCAATTTTAAACTCCTTATTATCCTCTCCTACAACTTTTATCATGCTTATAAAATAAATTTTAATCCGTCAAAGATATATAATCTGATTTACATCAAAAAAACGAACTTTGCCATTATTTTATTTTATGCAATTAAACTATAAAAAATTTGGAGAAGGGGAGCCCCTAATTATTTTACATGGTCTATTTGGTTCACTAGATAATTGGTTGGGATTGGCTAAAAAAATTGGTGAGCACTTTGAAGTTTTTATTGTGGATGCTAGAAATCACGGACAATCACCACATAGTAATGATTTTAATTATGATATAATGACCGATGATTTGTATGAGTTCTTAATACAAAATAATATTATTGATCCAATAATATTAGGTCATTCCATGGGTGGGAAAACTGCCATGCAGTTTGCTATGAATTACCCTAATCACGTTGCTAAATTAATTGTAGTAGATATTGCCCCTAAATCATATCCTGTTCGCCATGCTCTTATTATTGAAGGAATGTATTCCATTAACCTAGAAAAAATAACTACAAGAATAGAAGCAGAAGAACAATTGATTAAATATGTTGATGAATTTGCAACAAGACAATTTTTACTCAAAAATTTATATTGGATAGAAAAAGATAAATTGGCATGGAGATTTAATTTGAATATTATTAATGATAATATTGAGATAGTAGGGAAAGAATTAACCAATATCAAAAAATTTGAGAAACCAACATTATTTATTCGAGCCAAAAAATCTACTTATATAGTTGAAAATGATTTCGAAGCAATTACAACTATTTTCAGTAATTCAGCCATTAAAACTATGGATACAGGTCACTGGGTTCATACCGAAAACCCTGAAGAATTCCTGCAAATAATAAATTCATTTTTATTAAAGTAATAATTCTGAAGCCTTATGTTCTATTTAAACACCTAAATTTTTCTTCTTATAATTGCAACTATCTGAGAGTATTCAACGTCTTCATGTGTATAAGTATGAAATATTATTACCATATGCGTAACATATTTTGTATTATTGTCGTAACCTTATCACTGTCTTAAACTAATTTATTGTTAATGAGTTTTGTGAAGTCTACTATTTTACCTACACTACTTAGTTTATTTACTATAGCAAATGCTTTTGCAGGCGATTTGTATTGGGTAGGGAATAGTGGTAACTGGAATGATCCTTCTCATTGGTCTTCCACCTCTGGTGGAGCAGGAGGGGTAGGAGTTCCCAATCAAAATGACAACGTAACTTTTGACCTTAATTCGTTTAATTCAGCCAATCAAACTGTAAGTGTAACAGCTAATACTTCCTTTAATAACTTAGTAATTCCTTCAAGTGTTTTTAAATTTGAATTAAAATCAACTCACCCTATTACAATAGATGTTTACGGAATCATTAATGTTTCTGCGATTTTTGAAAACGAACTAACAGGAATTATTAATTTAAAATCCGCGAATACAAATACTAAACAAATAAATTTTGGTAATTGGAATTGGAAAGCAGACATAAACTTTGATGGAAAAGGGAAATATGTATTAAATAGTCCTTTATTAACTCCTGAAAACACAATTACTCTAACAAAGGGAGAACTAGACTTAAATTCCGGTGATATGGTTTGTTTTTCTTTTATCTCCAATTCTGGGTTAAAAAGAAAGTTATATTCTGATGGCTCTGATATTATTACTTCGAATCAGTGGAGCACTAATACTATGAAGTTTAGCTACAACTTTTCTCAAACAAATATTTATGTTTTTAATGGAGCTCAAAATGCTGTAGACAAGGGAGGTGATAATTATTTTGTTACACAATCAAAACCAATTAAATCTGGTAATAATAAAACGATAACCAGTATTACCATCTTTGATGATACTGTTTCTTGCGGTAATGCTTGTGATGGTGTTCTTTATATTGATAATGTAGTAACAGATTGTCCACCATATACTGTAATTAACTGGGTAGGTACTGGCCCTCCGTGTAATACATTACCATGGACGGATACTGTAACCTGTTTGTGTCCTGGATCATACACTGCAGTTTTACAAGATAGTTGTGGTTTTATTTTTGGCCAAGCAGCAAATGTTTTAGGGCATCCTCCAATATTACCTATTTTTGAGTCTACTACAGCTGCAACATGTAAAGGTATTTGTGATGGAAGTATTACAGTAACGGTTATTGGAGCGAGCTATGCTAATATGGTATTCTCATGGGTTCCTGCTGCAAATGTTTCTACTTTTGCTACTACTACTACTAATGATTCGCTTTGTGCCGGACCAGTCTCTTTAAATGTTGTTGACGGTTTTGGTTGTGATACGACTTTCTTATATAATGTTCCAGAACCCGATAGTATTTACGCTAATGTAACCGTTAATGATCCTTTGTGTTTTGGTTACTGTTCTGGTACAGCGACTTCTGCCCCAAATGGCGGAACTCCTCCATATAGCTTTGTTTGGACTGGTGGAGCAACTGGACCTGGTGATACCCTGGCAACCCTAAATAATTTATGCGCTGGCACAGCCTATACTGTTACTATCACTGATGTTAATGGATGTACCAATGATACTACATTTACACCAACGGAGCCACCTCAATTGCAATTAGACAGCGTAACCCAAGCTGTAAGCTGTGGAGGTTTATGTGACGGGAGTATAACGGTGACTGTATTAAGTGGTGGTGTTCCGCCTTATACTCATAATTGGAGCAATGGTCAAGTAGATGTTGGGCCTATTTCAACCAATTCATTATTATGTGCGGGAAATTATTGTGATACCATTCGTGATGCCAATGGCTGTGATACCATTTATTGTTTTGTAATCGGACAACCTGATACATTATTTACAAGTACCATTACTAGAGATTTAACTTGTAACGGAATTTGTGATGGTTTTGCTCAAACTACCCCAATAGGTGGTGTTCCACCTTATTCCTATTTATGGTCTTGTGGCGGATCTACATTGGATAGTATTACTGGGTTGTGTCCAACTCCCCCTCCTTGTGTTGTTACTGTTACTGATACCAACGGATGTCAGGTAACTGACACGTTTACCATTACAGAACCATTGCCAATAATTGTTAATCCTACTGCCACAAATGTTACTTGTAATGGTGCTTGTGATGGGACAGCAACCGCCTCTCCAACTGGAGGAACAGGAAATCCTTCTGGGTGGGGTTACTCTTGGACCGGACCATCTTGTGCTCCATGCCTAACCCAATCGATATCCAGTTTATGCCCCGGAACTTATATTCTTACTGTCACGGATTCCGTAGGTTGTACTGCTGTGGATAGTGTTGTTATTTCTGAACCACCTCCATTAGTTTTAATCATGAGTTCAACGGATGAAACTTGTGGTGCTTGTGATGGAACTGCCACCGTTTCTGTATCTGGAGGTTATGCTCCTTATACTTACGTTTGGGTTCCACCTGTTATTCCTAACGGACAAGGAACAGACTCCATTTGGGGATTGTGTCCTAATAATTATACAGTAACAGTTACTGATTCTGCCGGATGTACAGCAAATAATAATGTAACTGTAAACCCATCTGTTCCAATTCTTGCTAATTTAGTTACTACCAACTTGAATTGTAATGGGGTTTGTAATGGTACTGCAACCGTTTCCCCTTCAGGTGGTCTTGGGCCATATACTGTTTCGTGGGATGGTGGTCCTCTTGTTGGTCCAGGTCCAGGTCCATTTACCATTAATAATCTTTGTGCAGGACCACATACTGCATTAATTACAGATGCTAATAACTGTACGCTTTTAGTCAATTTTAATATTACCGAGCCTCCAGCACTAACCCTAACAACAGCAACAACTGATGCATCTTGTTTCGGTGTATGTGATGGAAGCGCAACTCCCACACCAGGTGGTGGTACAGCACCGTATGTAATAACGGTTAATCCTGCTACTCCGGGTCCTCCATATAACGCCATGTGTGCTGGTGTTTATATTTTTACTGTTACTGATGATTCACTATGTACTGCCAGTGATACCGTTACTATTTTTGAACCTACTGAGATATTTCCTAATGCTCAATTTACCAACATAACTTGTAACGGCTTAAATAATGGAACCGCAATTTCTTTACCTACAGGCGGAACCCCGGGATATACTTTTTTATGGGCTCCTGTACCTGCATGCTATCTGGGTCCTGTTAATACAAATTCAATAAGTGGATTATGCCCTGGAACTTATGTTATTACAGTAACTGACACCAATGGGTGTACAGGGATAGATACTGTTATTATTACTAATCCTCCTGCATTAACGGTAAGCGCAAATGCAACTGCTGCAAGTTGTGGAACAGTATGCGATGGTGCTGCTCTGGCAACGCCAAATGGAGGAACAGCTCCTTATACTTATTCTTGGACTGGTCCGAATTGTGCCCCATGTTTGGGGAACCCTATAACCAACCTTTGTGCCGGAACTTATACGGTAACTGTTACTGATAGTAATGGTTGTACCGCTCAAGATACTACAGTAATTAATCCGTTAATCAATATACCAATTGCAACTACTGCTGTTGGAGTAAGTTGTAACGGCACTTGTGATGGCACAGCGACAGCATCTCCTTTTGGTGGGTTAGCGCCTTATACTTATACCTGGGTTGTAAATAATCCTCCACCTAATGGACAAGGAACCGACTCCATCTGGGGCTTATGTCCTGGTTGGGTTTATGTAACAGTTTGTGATGCAAATGGTTGTTGCAATACAGACTCTATATTAATGCCAATTGCTCCACCCGTGCTATTCCCTAATGGAAGTATTGTTTCTCCTGTTAGTTGTACTGGAGCCTGTGATGCAGTTGTAACTCATTCCCCATCTGGAGGGACTCCGCCTTATATTTCTGTGTGGACTTTACCTAATGGTATTGATACAAATAATGTTTGCTCTCCTTTTGCAGTTATCACAATTACCGATTCGGCCGGTTGTGTACAATCCGATACTTTAATTATACTTGATCCATTACCAATAACTCCAAATGATGTCGTCACGGATGTTGGCTGTAATGGTGACTCTACCGGAAGTATTACCCTCACTCCAACTGGCGGAACAGGGGGCGTATACACTTATGTCTGGGTACCAAATGTCAGCTCTACCAATAGCGCAAATAACTTACCAGCCGGTGTTTATCAAATAACGGTCACCGATTCTAACGGTTGTCAAGTGGTCGTTTTAGACACTGTAAATGAGCCTCCGGGAATGTCTGTAACCCCTATAGGTGTAGATGTTAGTTGTTTTGGGGCCTGTGACGGGATGATGGCAGTAGTTGTAAGTGGTGGAACAGTTCCTTATACTTATTCATGGTCAGGTGGTCAAGGTAACGTTGATACCATTTTTAATATTTGTTCACCTCCTCCGGGTAATCTAACTAACTCCGTTACTGTTATTGATAGTAATGGATGTAGTGTCGGACCAATTGTTATTACCATAACGGAACCATTGCAATTATTAGCTAATGTAACCGGTACCCCTGAAGGTTGTGTTACAACTTGTGATGGTACTGCACTAGCATCTCCAACTGGAGGCACAGGACCTTATACTTATCAATGGTCTGCTAATGCTGCTCCAAATGTATTAACAAATCCAGGCATTTCTAACTTGTGTCCGGGAACTTATACTGTAACTATTACAGATCTTAATGGATGTATTGATACTGCATCTTATACAGTAACTACTCCAATTGGGTTATCTGTAATCTTAGATAGCACTTATGTTACCTGTAATGGTGCTTGTGATGGAACTGCAACTGCAACTGTTAATGGTGGCTCAACCCCTTTTACTTATCTATGGGTAGGTCCAGGACCTCCTGTTCCAAACAATACGCCTACAATCACAGGTCTTTGTCCGGGAGTATATACGGTTACTGTTACCGATTCAAATAATTGTGTGTTTATTGGGTCTGTTATCATTACTGAACCCGCTCCTCTTACTGATAGCACAGTAGTTATTGGAGCTAATTGTGGTGCTAATGATGGTTCTATTTGTATGTTCCCATTAGGTGGAACACCACCATATTTACATTCATGGAGTACCGGTGCTACAACTAATTGCATAATTAATCTTGCTGCAGGATTTTATACCGATACCGTTACAGACTTTTTTGGTTGTGTGGGTATCTTTACCATTGCCGTTTCCAATCCAATTGGCCCTACCGGTGTAACCGCTACTGTTAATCCAGCTACTTGTTATGGTTCTTGCGATGGTTCAATTAATGCCATACCAATTGGCGGAACCCCACCTTATTCTTTTGCTTGGACTTCTGTTCCTCCTGGGCCACCATATCCTAATGATAGCACCCTTACAGGATTATGTGCTGGAACTTACAATCTTACTGTAACAGACGCAGCTGGGTGTATATATGCAACTAGTTTGATTGTTGGGCAGGCCGACAGTATAAGTGCTAATTCAACATTTACCGATGCCAGTTGTAATGGAGTTTGTGATGGAACTGCCAGTGTGACTCCAATAGGAGGGACACCTCCATATACATTCTTGTGGTCAACAGGAGCGACAACTTCTTCTGTTTCTGGTTTATGTGCTGGGCCAGTAAGTGTAACCATAACCGATGATAATGGTTGTACAAAAGTGGTTAATTTCAATATTGGAAGCCCAAATGGACTCACAATTTCATCAACTACTACAAATCCAACATGTAATGGTGATTGTGATGGTTCTGCTACAGCTAATCCTCTTGGAGGAACTGGTCCTTATGTTTATCAATGGGATGATCCCTCATCACAAACTACGCAAACTGCTACTGGATTATGTGCTGGAACTTATATTGTAACGGTAACTGATTTTAATGGTTGTTCTGGTAATGATACGGTAACTATTATTGATCCGACTTTAATAATTGCTAATGCTGTAACTACACCATCTACTTGTGGAAATTCAGATGGTACTGCCAGCGTTTGTGCTTCCTCTGGTGGAACAGGTTCTCATACTTATTTCTGGCCAAGTTTAGGTTCAAATTCTTGTAGCGTTACCGGTCTAGCAGCTGGAACATATACTGTGGAAATAACTGATAATAATGGTTGTATGCAGTCCTTCCAAATAACTATAAGTGATGTTAATGGTCCTGTGATTTCAGTTGCCCAAACTAATGCTAGTTGTAATGGCGTTTGTGATGGGACTGCAACTGTAACAGTAATTTCAGGTACGCCAACTTATCAATATTTATGGCTGCCGGGTGGTCAAACAACTACGAGTGTTACAGGGTTATGTGCTGGTAGTTATACCGTACAAGTTACAGATGGTAATGGTTGTATTACGACTCAAAACGTAATCATCACTGATAATACTGCTATTTCAGTAGCTGTTTCTACTGTTGACGCTACATGTAATGGGGTTTGTGATGGATCTGCTATAGCTGTTCCTAATGGTGGAGTTCCGCCTTATTCTTTTAGTTGGTCAAATGGGCAAACCATTAATGCAGTTGGTGGGTTATGTGCAGGAAATTATACCGTTACCGTTGTTGATGCAATTGGATGCTCTGTTATACAAAACGTAACTATAAATGAGCCTCCAATATTAAGTGTATCAGTGAGTGGAATTGCTGCAAATTGTAATGGAAGTTGTGATGGTCAAGCAACAGCTAATCCTATTGGTGGAACGGGACCATATACTTATTTATGGTCAACCAATGCAACTACTCAAACAATTACTGCATTATGTGCTGGAACTTACACGGTAACTGTTACAGATGTTAATGGGTGTACAGGAACTGCCAATATAAACATTGGTGATGGAGTAGCGATAACAGCTGCAATAACTACAGTTGATGCAACTTGTGGCCAGTGCGATGGATCAATCACAGTAGTTGCTGGTGGCGGAGGTGGTGGTCCTTATACTTATTCTTGGTCTCCAAGTGGTCAAACTACCCCTGGATTAAGCAACCTATGCCCGGGTGCATATATTTTGACCATCACAGATAATCTTGGATGTTCTGATGTATTTACTATCTTAATTAATAATGTCAATGGACCAAACTTATCAATGTTTGCTGATAGTGTTACTTGTTTTGGTTCGTGTGATGGGCTAGCCTGGGTAGTTGTTAACGCTGGTACTCCTCCTTATACATTCCAATGGGATGACCCAGCATTACAAACAAATGACTCCACTACTACTCCAACTTTATGTGCTGGATTGTATAGTGTGGTTGTCCAAGATTCATTCGGTTGTATTACGGTAGATACCGTTACTGTTCCTGAGCCTCAAGAAATATTAGCAAACATTACATTTACTAATCCATCATGTAACGGTGTTTGTGACGGAACAGTTACTGCAAATCCTACAGGAGGGGTCCCTCCTTATGTTATTTTATGGAACAATGGAACAACAAACCTATGTGTTGGTACTCACATAGTAACCATTACTGATGCTAAAGGTTGTTCAATTATTGATAGTGTCACTTTAACTGACCCTACTCCAATTTCGATTACTATAAGTTCTACTCCTCCATCATGTAATGGTGATTGTGATGGAACTGCAATAGCAAATGGCTCAGGTGGAACAGCTCCATATACTTACTCATGGAACACAGTACCCGTTTCAAATAATTCTTTAGTTGGCGGCTTATGTGCTGGCACATACATTGTAACTGTAACTGATAATAACGGTTGTATAGATACTGCTAGTGTTCAAGTAATTGATCCTCCAGTATTGTCGACTGTTTCAACTCCAACCTCACCTACTTGTAATAATCTTTGTGATGGTAGTATTACTACTGCACCTGCTGGAGGCGTTCCACCTTACACCTATATATGGAGTAATGGTGATACTACTCAAACTACTTCAAGTACATTATGCCCAGGAGTCTATTACGTAATTATAGTTGATGCAAATAATTGTACCATTAATGATACGACAACACTAATTGCCGCTCCTAACTTAAATGATAGCACGGTAGTTAATGGTCCAACTTGTGGGTTGTGCGATGGTTCTGCTACATCTACTCCTGTTGGAGGTGTTGGTCCATTTAATTTCGTTTGGACTGACCCTCTAAATCCAATACCAGCATTATTAATTGATAATGGTGTTTTAACCTCTACTGTTACAGGGTTATGTGCTGGTGCTCTTGATTTGCAAATCACAGATTTGGGAACTGGCTGTATTTATAACTATACTATTCTTGTAAATAGTTCTAACGGACCTACGATAAATTTAACATCAACAGGTGAATCCTGTCCTAACGCATGTGATGGTACGGCAACTGCTACTCCTTCCGGAGGAACAGCACCTTATACTTATAGCTGGGTACCGACAGGTCCACCAACGCAAACTACTCCAACAGCAACTAACTTATGCTCAGGATTATACACTGTTACTGTGACGGATAACAATGGTTGTATAACTGTAGATACTATTTCTATAAATGTTACCAATCCTTTGAACTTATCAATTACTAACATAGTTCCTGAAACTTGCTTTGGGGATTGTGATGGAATTGCAGTTGTGTCTGTTTCTGGAGGAACCCCAACTTATAATTATGCATGGACACCAACAGGAGGAACAACAACGACAGCGACTGGCTTATGTGTTGGAAATTATTTAGTGACTGTCACGGATAGTGTGAATTGTGTAGATTCAATAAGCGCAAACATTACCGGACCAAACTTATTAATGGTAAATGCAGCTGTAAATACCCCAGTAAGTTGTAATGGTAGTTGTGATGGAGCTGCAATAGCAAATGTTTTAGGAGGTACCCCTAATTATACTTTTGCTTGGAATGATCCAGCAAATCAAACAACACAAATAGCCACAAATTTATGTGCTGGAACTTATATTGTAACAGTAACAGATGATAATGGATGTACGGCAATGGATACAATTACGTTGACTGAATCAAGTGCAATAGTAGATAATAGTGTGCTAGTATTCCCTGCATGTGGTATATGCGATGGCTCCATAACTGTTGCTCCTACTGGAGGTATTGGTCCTTACACTTTCTTATGGACTACTCCAACATCTCCACCAATACTACCACAACAAGTAACAGCTTCTATAATTAATCTTTGTCCTGGAGCATATACCTTAACAATAACAGATTCTGCTGGATGTGTTGCTAACTTTAGTTATGCTTTGAGCAATATAAATGCTCCTATCCCGAATACAACTGTAACTAACATAAGTTGTAATGGTTTATGTGATGGATCAATTTCTTCTGCTCCAACAGGAGGTATTTTACCATATTCTTACTTCTGGAGTTTTACAGGCGATACCACTCAAAACATATCAGGGCTTTGTGTAGGCCAATATAGTTTATCAGTAACAGATAGTGCTGGGTGTGTTGGTGTTGCTATTGACAGTGTAACTCAGCCTGCTATCTTACAAGCAAATATTAATGCATCAAATCTATTGTGTGGTGGGGTATGTGACGGATGGGCAATATCTAATACCATCGGAGGTACAGCTCCATACACTTATAATTGGACTCCTGGCCCATTAACAACTGATTCAATTATTAATTTATGTGCTGGTACATATACGGTAATTGTTACTGATACGAATGGATGTACGGTTACTGATAGTGTAACCCTTATTGAACCTACAGGTATTACTGCTACCTCAACAACGATTGATGCTTCATGTACTGCAGTTTGTGACGGTAGTGCTACGGTAACTCCAGCTGGAGGATCACCTGTTTACACTTATCAATGGAATGGTAATACAATTCCTGGACAATCTCCAACACAAATAGGCTTATGCTTTGGATTAAATACAGTATTAATTACTGATGCAAATGGTTGTACTGTTCTTGACAGTATATATATAGGTGCCGTAGATACTGTTCTAGCAGACGCAGGTATAGATACAACAATTTGTTTAGGTGTGACTGTTAATTTAAACGGAATTGCTACTGGAACATTTACTGGAGTTGAATGGTTTGAGTTACCTAGTATGAATTCATTAGGAATATCTAATTCCATTTCGGTAACACCAAATGCTGCAGGTGTATTTTGCTACGCTTTCCAAACTACTGGAGGTTGTGTTTATACTGATACGGTTTGTATAACAGTTGATCCAACCCCTAACGCAAATGCTGGTCCTGATGTCTCGATATTTGAAGGAGGAAGTACTATATTAAATGCTACTGGTGGATTCACGTATTCTTGGACTCCAAGTACAGGGTTAAGCGATACTACAATATCAAATCCAGTTGCATCTCCATCAGTTACCACAACCTATTATGTAACTGTAACTTCTCCAAATGGATGTTCGGCAATTGATACCGTTGTAGTTACTGTATTACCAAATATAAAATTCCCTGATGGAATTTCACCAAATGGAGATGGGGCAAACGATGTGTGGATAATTGACTTTATTGAACAGTTCCCTAACAACGTGGTGGAAATTTATAATAGATGGGGTGAACTATTATTCCATGCAGATGGATATCAACAAGATTGGGATGGAACTTATAATGGTAAAAATTTGCCGATTGGAACCTATTATTATATAATTGATTTACATGAAGAAGGAATGAAACCTTTTACTGGACCATTAACCATTTTAAGGTAGATTTGTTTAGAATTAAAGTATGAAAAAAGTACTTATAATATCGCTTTTGTTGTTTTGTGGAAGCAGTTTGTTCTCACAACAGCTTCCTCATTTTAGTCAATATTTTTTGAATGACTTTTTAATTAATCCTGCTGTTGCCGGAAGTAGAGGTTATTTTGAAGGAGCATCGATTCATAGATACCAATGGGAAGGCATAACTGATGCTCCAAGAACTTATACCATGAGTGTACATGGTCCAACAAAAAATAGAAAAATGGGGTTTGGTGGGTACATATTTACAGATATTGTTGGCCCAACAAGAAGAACAGGTTTTAATGCTTCTTATGCCTACCATTTAAAGCTAAATGAAACTACTAAGCTTTCATTAGGTTTAAATGCTGGAATATTACAATTTATGATAGATGGTTCAAAAATTACTCTTCGTGATGCCAATGATGCTATTATAACTAATGGCGTTCAATCCGTGTTAGTTCCTGATGCAGGGTTTGGATTATATATTTATCATGAAAAATATTTTTTCGGTTTTTCAGCTCCTCAATTATTAAATTATAAAGTGAAGTTTTTTGATATTGGACAAAACCCATCAGGTACTTTACCTTCTCACTTTTTTGGAACTGCGGGTTATAAATTTCATGCTGGAGAAGATTTTACTATTGAGCCTATAGGATTTGTAAAATACGTCTCCCCTGTGCCTATCCAATTTGAAGGAACTTTAAAAATTGCATATAAAAATCAGGTATGGATTTCCGGATCTTATCGTGATAAAGATGCGATGACCGCCTCCCTAGGTTTTTTAATTAATAATAATTTTACCATTTCTTATGCTTTCGATTTCACCACAACGAATCTAAAGAATTATAGCGATGGAACACATGAACTCATGGTAGCTGCTAGATTTTACAGGAATAATAAAAAGAAAAACTCTACTCCGAAGATTGAGTAACTAGAAGAATGCTCTCACTTGCACTCCTCCGGTATGAATCATCGGAGTATCTTCCGATTTTCTTCCATTATAATTTATACTCAACTGCATGTGTTTGGATAAATTTTGTTGGTATGATAATTCCCAAGTCATATTTGCTCCTACTTGCAACCCTTCCAACATTTCATATGATAATGAGGCATTGTTGGTAATCGAAAATTGATTCTCTATATAATTAAACATTGCCCTAAAACTACCCTTAGCAGCGACATTATATCTCCATTCAGTACCTACCTTCTGACTTGCCAATTCTTCGCCTCCATAAATTTCTTCATTTGTTTTTTCTTTATAACTATAAAATACACTTGCCCTAAATTTAGCATTAGGCTGAAAAGTAAATTTAGGTTCTGCTTCAGCCATGATTATTCTAAAATTTCTATTATTAAAAAACTCCGAAACACTGGATTTTTCACCGTTTGAGGTTAGCAGTGTTAATGTATACATCCTAGTAATGTTCCATCTTGTTTTAAGTGCTCTATTTAAGTTTTTCCTTGATTCAATTCCATTGGTTAATAATGACCTATCTCTGTTATCTTGAAAGGTAAACTGAGTACCAAACTTTGTTCCTGTTCTATTAAAATATATAGTATTTAAAAATCCTAAATTCAGGGTAACCAAACTAGTATCAGAAATATTTCCTATAAATGGATTGTAATAATCTAACTTGTCTGAAACTTTTCGGCTGACTCTATAATTCGTTCTGTTAGAGAACCTCGAAATAAGTTTTTTCATACCTTTTTCACTTCCCCATTTTGCTTCAGGTCTTAAAAACAATCCCTGATTAAACTGATTGGTGTAAGTCCTAACAAATTCATTGGTTGGCGTAAATACTTTAATAAATGTTGCCTGATCTTGAAATGCAGCAATTTCGAATTCATTTAAATCTTTAACACCATTTACATTTAAATCTCCAATATATGCGTGAGTTCCCTGCCCTGGTTGCACCTCAACAAAAGAAAATTCTTTTTTAACCTCTAATCCTGATCCTACTTCATAATACGTGTTAGAGGTAATGGCACTTTTTAAGATTTTAGCCACATATTCAAGTCGAGCCAAAACATTCTCTTCGGGGTTAAGAGAACTTAATGTTTTGGATATTATTTCTAGTTTTCTATAAGTTATTTTACTTCTAAATTTGTGGTTTTTATTTTTTAATATCCCAAGAGAAAAAGTAATGTCTTCTGCACGAGTGGCTGCATTAAAATCATTTCCAAGAGGGGCATTGTCTTCTCGTTGTTTATAACTCACCCTGAATTTGTTAAGGGTAGTATCAGCATTATGAATAAATGCTTCCCATATTAAAAATTCAAAACTGGCTGCCTGCAAAGAATCTGATTGTTGATTAATAAAAAATCTATTTTGTTCCGTTTCTTCTCCTACCCCAACAACCAACCAACCAATACCTTTCGAAAAAGTCCCCTTATGCCTAATAAACTCCGTATTATTAATGCCTTCCGTTGTTAAATAACTCCCATCACCTTTAAAAACAAATCCCTTTAAATTATAGGATGTAAACAATGAATTTTTTAATCCATCATATTCTCCTTCGTTTTGCAAAACACTAACCTTATACAAAAGATCAGCTTTTTTCTTTTTTTCAAATCCTGCAAAAGCATCAAAAACATGTTGGTCAGAAGAGAATTGAACATTTAAAATATTCCAATCTCTTTCAAATTCAGTTGGCCGAAAACGTTCAATTGGTGTAAAATATTGATCTAAATATTCATATCCTGTACCTATTTTAAATTTCCATGGGGTTTCTTGGTCCGCTAATTTTATTTTATTCATAGAGTTAACTTTAAAAGCATACCCGATATCATCGCTTCTATTCTTATCAGAAAAGGTGTTAATATCGTTATTAGAAACTCCTCCTTCCCATGTTAAAAATGATTCTTTTGTGAAATTATATTGCCCACCAAACGTAACCATTTGCCTTGTTTTAGGGGTAACTAGCAAGATAACTGGTTCGTAATCACCTTGAGGAATGCCAGCAACAGGAACAACCCACTCATAGACCTTGCCATTTGCAGAGCTTTGAATTTGAACATAATTCCCTTTATTAGGTCCTAAATATGTGAACCCTAACTGATATCTTGCACTATCGGGATTAGTAGAATAAACATAAACTGGATTAAATCCTAAAGTATCCACTACTTTATACAAGACTATATTTTCAGAAAACTCAACAAAACTTGCATTAGGCACTATAGCATTTTGCAAACTATCTCCTACACTAGAAAGTAACAATTTATCACTATCACTCAAATCTTGTTGTAATGGTTGATTTCTAGAATCCTGTTCAGAATAAACATTAAACCTCAATTTTAATTTTTTACTTTCATAATCGTTCCCAAAATGTATTAAAGACCTTGCATAATTTTTATCGGAATATTGGAATTCTGCTACAATTCTGGAATCTTTTGTAATTAATCTATTGGCTGTAAATGTTAATTCAGCAGTATTATAATCAATGATGTAATCAAATTCATTACCTCTGGTCATTAACCTTCCATCAATATAAATTTTCTCCGTTCCAGATAAAATAATAATAAAATTTTCATTTTCACTCCCAGTTAATCGATAAGGACCTTGATTTCCTTCTACTCCCTGAATCTTATTTCGAGCAAACTTTCCTTTAGAAATTGCAGCACTGATTATTGGTCTCATCGTATTAAACTCATTTTTTTTACTTGTTTGCATCTTCATTTCAAAACTTCCTCCTTTTACTTTTTTATTAAAATTCATAAAATAGCTTTTGGGTCTCAGCAAATAAAAATCTCCAGCTGTCAGTTTCCAACCATCGCTAAATAATTGAATAAAAACTCTATCAAACTCTTGTAATTGCTGGGTATTCCCTTCTGCCTGAATTGGAATATTATCATCAGAAATACTTGCTAAAATCCCAATATTATCACTTATTTTTCCTGATAACTGTAAATTCAAACTAGAATTAACAGCTAAATCTTGATTATTACCAAATGCTACTCCTCTAGAAATACTACCGCTTTTATTCAAACCATTTAGATAAAAAATATCTTCATTTTCTGCGGTGTACTCAAACAAAAAGGGGTTTTTAGATATTGTTTCTTCATTTTCTATGGTTTTTATTTTTTTGTGCTCAAATGAGCTTTCAAATGAAATTGGCAACACTCTATATTTGAATAATATAGTTTTACCTATTAAAGATTTATCTTTCAGTATTAATAGGCTTTTTGCGTAATCAACAGTATACCTATTATCGTCTAACAACTCGTTATTAAAAAAAATAATTTCTGAATTGGGAACAAGACTTAAACTATCAATAAAAACAGTATCTCCAGTCAATGTTAATTTCTGTTCTCTAATATTTGTAATATCCTGTGCATTTGCATTTTTAATAAACGCAAAAAGCAAAATTGATACTATTAGAAATATAATTCTCATGTCCCTTTTAAAAAGGTATAACCTGTAAATATACGATTTGTTAAAAAGCACTATTATAACTTAAAAAAAGGGGTTTTATTGACTAAAAACCCTTGATGATTTTGACCTTATAAAGTCATATTTCTCGACTCTAAAATGGAATTATTTAAATTATTTAACCCTTTCTTAAAAAAAATGGTACTTTAAACAACTTTATTTAGGAAATCTTATCGTAATAACTATATTTGTAATTACGTTAAAAAGTTTTAAAAGGCAATATGAAAAAACTAATCTATTTATTAATTGGAGCCACAGTGATACTGTCAAGTTGTGGTGGAGATCAAGATAATGGTAATAAGAATACCCAAAAAGCTAAGGGAGACGTTAAATACGGTGGTGTTTTTAAAATGAACGAGACAGAGGATTTTAAGAGTTTATATCCCTTAAATGTTACAATGGCTCTGGAAAATAGAATTGCCAATCAAATTTACGAAGGGTTACTAAAATTTGACCAAGAAGATTTGAGTATTTTGCCATCTTTAGCCGAAAAATGGGAAATAAATGAAGATGCTACTTCTTTTACTTTTCATATAAGAAAAGGGGTAAAATTCCATGATAATAATTGTTTTGAAGGAGGAAAAGGTAGAGAAGTAAAAGCATCAGACTTTAAGTATTGTTTTGATAGGATAGTTGTTAGTGATCCTAACAATCAAATGTATTGGTTGTTTAAGGATAAGGTAGTTGGTGCTAACGAATATCATGAATCTGTAAATAATAAAAAGCCTTTAGAGGGAGGTATCTCAGGGGTTAAAGTAATAGATGATTATACTCTTCAAATAAATTTAAATTATTCATATGCTGGATTGTTAAACCTAATGGCCCATAATGCTAGCTATGTTTATCCCAAAGAGGCTGTAGATGAATATGGTGTTGAAATGAGGGTTAACTGTGTCGGAACAGGTCCTTTTAGAGTTAAGAAGATTAAAGAGTCTGAAACTGTAATTTTAGATAGAAATCCTGATTACTGGGATTCTGATGAATTTGGAAATCAATTGCCATATTTAGATGGTCTTAAATTTTCGTTTAATAAAGAGAAGAAAGCCGAATTATTGGAATTTAAAAAAGGAAACTTAGATATGGTTTTCCGTTTACCTTTAGAAATGATTGGTGACGTTGTTGGTGA
Source organism: Vicingaceae bacterium (assembly GCA_041603555.1). Lineage (GTDB taxonomy): Bacteria > Bacteroidota > Bacteroidia > Flavobacteriales_E > Vicingaceae. The sequence goes on along the minus strand of JBFIEB010000006.1, from coordinate 5,858 downwards.
ATTGGAAGATGCTAAAAAAGGTGCTAATAAACCCTATATCATGCAAGTTGTTCCTGCTTTAAGTGTTTATTATTTAGGGTTTCAACATAAATTAGAACCTTTTAATAATGTTGATGTTAGGAGGGCTTTTAATTATGCTATTGATAGAGAGTCTATTGTTACATATACATTACAAGGTGAAGGTAGACCTGCTATCCACGGTATTGTTCCTCCGTTTAAAGGTTATGACTATGAAAATGTAAAAGGGTACCAATTTGATCCTAATAAAGCAAAAGAACACATGGCTAAAGCAGGTTATCCTAATGGTAAGGGCTTCCCGCAAATTACCCTACAAATTAACCCTGGTGGTGGAGATAGAAATATTCAAATTGCAGAGGTAGTACAAAAAATGTTGAATACAAATTTGGGAATTAATATTAAAATTGAGCAAATGCAATTTGCTCAGCATTTAGAAAACTTAGAGACTGGTAAGGCTACTTTTTGGAGAGCTGGTTGGCTAGCTGATTATCCAGATCCAGAAATTTTCTTAACGCTGCTTTATGGAGGACATGTTCCAAAAGAATTATCCACCAAAGCTTATATCAATGCAATGCGTTTCCAAAATGCTAAATTTGATTCTTTACTTAATACCGCGTTAAGAGAAGTGGATGATGCAAAAAGAATGGAATTATTTAGACTAGCAGATCAAGCAGAAGTTGATGAAGCAGCAATTATGCCTATTTTTTATGATGAAAACACAAGGCTTATTCAGGTTTACGTTAAAAATTTCCCTTCAAACTCTATTGAATATAGAGATATGACTAGAGTTTACTTCGATCATGAGGAAGAATAAATAATCTTATACTATTACAAATAGAGCACTTCTCAGTAAGAAGTGCTCTTTTTTGTTTAAACGAAAATTACCTTTTCTTTCTTTTATTCGTATTATTGTACAAACGATTTTTATGAACAAGGTTGCATTAATTACGGGTATTACGGGTCAAGATGGAGCCTATTTAGCAGAATTATTATTATCAAAAGGTTATGTAGTTCATGGTATAAAAAGAAGAAGCTCTTTATTCAATACTAATCGAATTGACCATTTATACACCGACCTGCATGAAGATAATGTGAAGTTCATCCTTCATTATGGTGACATGACTGACTCAACTAATTTGATAAGAATTGTTCAAGATGTTCAACCAGATGAAATTTACAATTTGGCGGCAATGTCTCACGTTCAAGTTTCATTTGATACTCCAGAATACACAGCCAATGCAGATGCTACTGGAGCACTAAGGTTACTTGAAGCTATTCGAATTTTAGGCCTAGAAAAAAAGACAAGATTTTATCAGGCTTCAACATCTGAATTATATGGTAAAGTAATGGAAGTTCCACAATCTGAAACTACTCCATTTTATCCAAGAAGTCCATACGCAGTAGCTAAGCTGTATGCTTTTTGGATTGTAAAAAATTATAGAGAGGCTTATGGTCTTTATGCATGTAATGGAATTCTGTTTAATCATGAAAGCCCCCTGAGAGGTGAAACTTTTGTGACAAGAAAAATTACTCGTGGTGTTGCTAAAATCAAATTAGGTTTACAAAAGAAAATCTATTTAGGAAACATTTCTGCTAAAAGAGATTGGGGTCATGCGAAAGATTATGTAGAAGGTATGTGGAGAATGCTACAACAAGATGTTGCAGATGATTACGTTTTGGCTACTGGAATTACCACTACTGTTAGAGATTTTATTGACATGTCTTTTAAAGAAGTGGGTATAGAAATAGAATGGACTGGTGAAGGAATAAATGAAAAAGGAAAAAACAAAGCAACTGGTGATATTGTAGTTGAAATCGATGAAAAATATTTTAGACCTACGGAGGTAGACTTGTTAATTGGGGACCCTTCTAAAGCTAAAAGAGAATTAGGTTGGGAGCACACTCATGATTTGGCAAGTCTTTGTAAAGATATGGTACAAGCTGACCTTAAATTATTTAAACAAGATCAATATTTAAAAGAAGGTGGCTACGACATACTAAACTACAATGAATAGAGATAGTAAAATCTATATTGCAGGTCATAAAGGTATGGTAGGTTCTTCAATTGTAAGGAAACTTGAAGCTGATGGCTACACTAACCTTCTTTTTAAAACTTCTTCTGAATTAGACTTAACCAATCAACAGGCAGTCAACAATTTTTTTAATACTGAAAAACCTGATTATGTTTTTCTGGCAGCAGCAAAGGTTGGAGGAATTCATGCCAATAACGTTTATCGGGCAGATTTTATCTATCAAAATATAATGATAGAATCTAATATTATTCATGCTGCTTATTTAAATAAAGTATCTAAACTTTTATTTTTAGGGTCATCGTGTATCTATCCAAAAATGGCACCGCAGCCACTAAAAGAAGAATACCTCTTAACAGACGTTTTGGAGGCAACCAATGAACCTTATGCAATAGCTAAAATTGCAGGAATCAAAATGTGTGAAGCTTATCGAAGTCAATACGATTGTAATTTTATTTCAGCGATGCCTACTAACCTATATGGCCCAAATGACAACTATGATTTAAATACTTCTCATGTATTGCCAGCACTTATTAGAAAATTTCATACCGCTAAAGAAAATAACAATGCAAGTGTAGAGCTTTGGGGAACAGGAACACCAATGAGAGAATTTTTACATGTAAATGATTTAGCCGAGGCATGTATCTTTTTAATGGAAAATTATAACGAACAACAGTTTGTGAACATAGGAACCGGAACAGATATTACGATTAAAGATTTAGCTTTAACGATTAAAGAAATAGTTGGTTTTACTGGATCCTTAACTTTTGATAATTCAAAACCTGATGGAACACCAAGAAAATTAATGGATGTTTCTAAGATTCATTCCTTAGGGTGGAAACATAAAATCGACTTGAAAGAAGGAATTGAGATGGTTTATAATGAGGTAAAACACTTGAATTTTCAAACATTAGTTAGTTAATAAGATTAATTACTCTTATTCCTTTACTTTATTACATTTTAATATAATTGTTCCTAAATGAAAAACAAGCTTATCATATTAAGCATTGTAACATTGGCTATAATTAATGTTAATGGTCAAATATTAGGGCTAAACAAGCCCTTGTTTAGCGATATTCCCTTTTTTAATAGCGAGTTCATTAAAGCCAATAACATCAAGTCCATTTCAGGTTCCATTTCCTCCAAAAAAGTGAGAGACATAATTCGGTCAACAGGTTTAGACTATTACTATGAATTTAATGAAACCGGACAACTTAAAAAACAACTTTCTAGCCATTTCTCTAGTGGTTTAAAAGATTCTAGTATCATATCATATGAGTACGAAAACCATAACATTAGTGTAAAACGAAAAAGCGATAGTTATGGCTATTTTTCTTACCACTATAAATATGACAACTTAAATAACATGATAACCCAGACTTATTACAGAGATGAAAATAAGTTTGATTGTAAAAATCAATTCGAACTCAAAAAAGAATTTGTGATTGTAAAAGATAGTTTTTCCTATGAAAAAATTAATGAAGAACAAACCAAAAAAATATTTTACAACAGTTATGGAAAAAAGTTTAAACAGCAAATCAACTATTATGATGAAAATGACTATTTAATTGAAGAATACACCAAATTCATCATTGGCAATAACAAAAAAAAACTAACATATGAGTACGATGAAAACGGTAGGCTTTTTATAAAAAACACTTTTGCCAATATTGCTGAAGATAAAAAAACTACTGAAGTATATAGTTACGATGAATTAGGCAATGTGGTAGAGATTAAATATTATGATAATGAACTCCACAAATCAACCAAGCAATTTTTATACGATAATAAAACCTTCTTTTTAACAGCTATGATTGTTCAAGATATAGCCACGGAGTTTTTACGCATTGTAAAATATCGCTATACCTTTTTTGACCCTTTAATGAATTTAACTGAGTTTAATAACGCTTTGGATTCAGTAATAATTCCAGGAACAAAGTAACGCTAAACATCAAAAGGACTTTTAATTTTTTCAATAGCATCTTTTGCAATATGGGTATATATTAATGTTGTTGAGATATTATTATGCCCTAAAAGTTTTTGAATATGAGCAATACCAATACCATCCTCTAATAAGTGCGTAGCAAAGCTATGTCGGAGCGTATGGAGTGTTGCGTGTTTATTGATTTTAGCTTTTTTAAGAGCTCTTTTAAAAAACTGACCCGTACTTTCTGATGAGTATTTCCCTCCCTTTTGTCCTTCAAACAAAAAGTCTTTGGGTTTATATTCTTTATAGTATTCTCGCAGTATATCTAAACCTTTTTCTGACAAAACAGTATATCTGTCTTTTTTACCTTTTGCAGCCCTAACATGTATCAACATTCTTTCAGAATCAATATCTATTTTTTTTAATTCTAACAACTCTCCAATTCGTAGCCCGGCACTATATATTACTGAGAGAATTGCTTTGTGTTTTAAATTGTTTGTGTTATTAATAACCTTCATAACTTCTTTTTTACTTAAAACTACTGGTAGTTTATTTTCACGTTGGGTAACTTTTAAATATTCAAAAGGGATTGCCCTGTTATAAATTTCGATATAGAACAACTTTAAACTACCAACGATTTGCCTTTGGTAAGAAGCAGAAATTTTTTTAATGTTTACCATATAATAAATAAATTCGAATAGTTCTTTATCTGTTATTGCTTTAAATGATTTGTTGTTAAAATGGTTGTGTACAAGATACAAATGACTTTTATAGCTATTAATTGTTTGCTTGCTATAACGTTTTAACTCCAAAATTTTAATAAAATCTGTTATAATACTCATTGTCCAAAAATATAGAATTTTAGTCTTTTATAACAGAATAACATGTTTATAAATAGTTAAAGAGAAGTTTTTAGGTATATTTGGTTTAACAACAAGTTGGGCAACATAAAATACATTTTAAACTAATTAGCAAATTTTATAAATGGACGGTAATAAACTTAAAAATTCTTCCTTATTATGGACATACCATACTACCTTGACAGAACAAGCTTATCGAATTTTCAAACATCATAAAAATGACCTTAGAAAAGAATATGGAGCTTTAACCATATGTGAAGCTCATTGTTTTTTCTTGAATATTTTTTTTGACACCTTTAAAAGAAATAACCAACCAGAAATAGACATTCTTATGATTGGTTCTGAATTTCTTGACGCAATTATGAAAGAATATGATAATTCTATTTCAAATGAAGACTTACACACAGATATGAACAATAAAATCTCTTCATATGACAAATGTGGAAGTTTGATTGAGTTCATTGATTTGTTTTGGGACAATCTTAGTCTTAGTTGGGGAAATAAAATGGAAATTAAATATGACAGAATGCTACCACGGACAAATGAGTATATCGAACAAAAAAAAGGATTTATTAAGGACATCTTAAAATTAATAAACATATATATGCCTTTAATTGACAGTGCATCCAATAAGAGCAAACCATTTTTAGAAATGGATTTCAATATAATTGAATCTGAATTAAATTCAACCTTTAAAAAATCAAGCGTATGATAGTTATATGGATAATATTAGGAGTAATTGTTCTTTATATTTTAATTTCTAAATATGCCAATCGACCAGATGTTTATAATAAACAAGCTGCTATCAGATTAAAGTACTTAGAGTCAGAATATGAAAAACTTGCTAGAAAACAAGACCAAAATGGTGGTAGACTGAGTGAAGATGAAATGGTCAAACTACTTAAAATCAACAATGAAATGACAGAGATAATTAGAAGAGGCGAAAGGTGATAATTTAATTAACTTCTAATACATTTCTAAAAACAATAAACGATTGCCCAACAATGGCTATAATTCATTGTT
>JBFIEB010000005.1:0-24233 GCA_041603555.1 Vicingaceae bacterium | reverse complement strand
AGTCGGTCACAAATTCGCCTTCAGTGCGTTTTAATCCTGTGCCAACAAATCCTTCTTCAAAGTTTGCATACAATTTAACATTGCTTACCGCAACTTTAGTTGCATCAATACTTTCAAATGAACGTATCTCAGTTTTTCTATCTCTTCCCTCCCCATAGTTTTTCTTTAAATTCTTAAAGTATTCTACTGCAAAATCTATTAAATTTTTAAGATTGTGTTTTACTTTCTTAATTTCATCTTCAAGATTAGACAATTTTTCATCTGCCTTTTCAGAATCATGTTTGGTGATTCTTCTCATTCTAATTTCTAGCAAACGTTTTATATCATCATCCTTAACTTCTCTTAGTAATTTGCTTATTAGAGGTTTTAAAAGTTTATGTGTTAATTCGATAGCCTCTTCATAACCCAATCCATGAAGCTTTACATAAATTTTATTTTCAATAAACAACTTCTCTAAAGATAAAAAATGCCACTGCTCTTCTAATTCTCCTTTTCTTATTTGTAACTCCAATTTTAATAAATCGAGTGTCCGTTGAGTAGATATTTTTAACATCTCATTAACTCCAATAAATTTTGGAGTATCATCTTCTATAACCCCCGAATTAGGAGAGATAGAAACCTCACAATCCGTAAAAGCATACAGCGCATCAATCATTTTATCAGGTGATTCTCCGCCAGGCAAATGGATTAAGATTTCAACAAATTCTGCTGTGTTATCTTCTACTTTTTTAACCTTTATTTTACCTCCTGCGTTAGCTTTAAGAATAGAATCTATCAGTTTATCAGTAGTTGTTCCAAAGGGAATTTCGGTTATTTTGAGGGTCTTTTTATCCTCTTGAACTATTTTTGCTCTTACTTTTATTTTCCCACCTCTTAATCCATCATTATAAGCTGACATATCTGCCATCCCTCCAGTTAAAAAATCAGGATAGATTTTAGGTGATTGTCCTTTCAATACCTTTATTGAAGCATCAATTAATTCATTAAAATTATGTGGTAAAATTTTACAAGCCAATCCAACTGCAATACCCTCTACACCTTGGGTTAATAATAAAGGAAATTTTACTGGTAAGGTTTGTGGTTCTTTATTTCTACCATCATAGGAGGTGAGCCATTCAGTGGTTTTAGGGTTAAAAACAACGTCCAAAGCAAATTTAGTTAACCGTGCTTCGATGTACCTTGGCGCTGCAGCCCTATCTCCAGTATAAATATTTCCCCAGTTTCCTTGACAATCTATTAATAAATCTTTTTGTCCTATTTGTACCAACGCATCACCAATAGAAGCATCGCCATGAGGATGGTATTTCATGGTATTTCCAATGATGTTAGCTACCTTGTTGTAGCGCCCATCATCCATCTCTTTCATAGAATGTAAAATTCTTCTCTGCACAGGTTTTAACCCATCATTTAAATGAGGAACTGCTCGTTCTAAAATTACATAAGAAGCATAATCTAAGAACCATTCCTGGTACATTCCAGAAACCTGAATAACATTTTCTAAATTATTCTCTTTGTTTCCTTCCCCCTCAAATTCCTCATCTCTTTCTATGTTTTCTTCTTCACTCATTTATTACATCAAATTAAATCGAACCGGTATGGCGTACTGAACTTTTATCTTCTTTCCATTTTGATAACCCGGATCCCACTTTGGCATATTTTCAACTATCTCCTTTGCTTTTTTATCCAACAGTTTATCTGCTCCTTCGATTACCTGAACATTAATAATAGAACCATCCACATCTATAGTAAACCCAACTGAAACCGGCACAAATTGATTCTTATATTTTTTGATGAATTGTTTTTTATTAAAGCCTTCTGGTAATTCAACATTATTATCTAAATAGGTATAAAATGCGTCTTCTCCTCCTGGAAATTGAGGCATTTTTTCAGATAGTTTCTTCTCACTTTTAACTGGTGTTTCACTTTTTGGTTTTTGTGTATATCCCTTAACACTAAAAACAAGCAACACCATTATTAATATAATATTCAATTTCATTCTTCTAATATTTCTTCTTCAACCATATCTTCTTCAACAATATCTTTTTCTACTTTTAAATTTTCAATAATAAACTGTTGTCTATCTGGTGTGTTTTTTCCCATATAAAAATCTAACAACTTTTGCACAGGAGTATCATGCCCTATAACCACCGGTTCCAATCTAATATCCTTTCCTATAAAATACTTAAATTCACCAGGTGAAATCTCTCCTAACCCTTTAAACCTTGTTATTTCAGGTTTTCCTTTAAGTTCTTCAATTGCATTTCTTCGTTCCTCTTCAGAATAACAATAAATGGTTTTTGATTTATCCCTCACCCTAAACAAAGGTGTTTCTAACACATATAAATGTCCATTTTTTATTACATCAGGAAAAAACTGTAAAAAGAAAGTAATCAATAATAGCCTAATATGCATTCCATCCACATCAGCATCAGTAGCTATTACAATATTATTATACCTTAAATCCTCTATACTTTCTTCGATATTAAGTGCTGCTTGTAATAAATTAAATTCCTCGTTCTCATACACTATTTTTTTTGTGAGGCCATAACAATTAAGGGGTTTTCCTTTTAAACTAAAAACAGCTTGTGTATTAACATCTCTAGATTTTGTAATTGAACCTGAAGCAGAATCTCCCTCAGTAATAAACAAAGTACTTTCTACTTTTCTATCATTTTCTTTTTCATCATTATAATGAACCCTACAATCTCTTAATTTTTTATTGTGTAAAGCTGCATCTTTAGCTCTTTTTTTAGCAATGCTTTTGATTCCCGCCATATCCTTTCGTTCGCGTTCGGATTGCATTATTTTACGCTGTATGGCTTCGGCTGTTTCAGTATTTTTATGAAGATAATTATCTAATTCTCTTTTTAAGAAATCTGTTATAAATGCCCTCATTGATGGACCATCTGGACCGACCTCTGTAGAACCTAATTTGGTTTTAGTTTGAGACTCAAATATTGGCTCCATTACTCTTACACTAATTGCTGCAACTATAGAAGAACGAATATCAGATGCCTCATATTCTTTGCCATAAAATTCTCTGATCGTTTTTACAATTGCGGCTCTAAATTCTCCTTGATGCGTACCTCCTTGAGGCGTATATTGTCCATTTACAAATGAATAATATTCCTCACCGTAAGACTCTGTATGTGTAATAGCGACTTCAATATCATCTCCTTTTAAATGAATTATAGGATATACAGGATCATTTGATAAGTTCTGATTTAACAAATCTTTTAACCCATCTTCAGAATGAATCTGTTCTCCGTTAAAATTTAATGTTAAACCTGTATTAAGAAAAGCATAATTCCACAACAATTTTTCTACATGCTGCGATCGATATTGGTATTTTTTAAAGACATCTTCATCTGGAACAAAAGTCATCTTCGTTCCTTTACGTAGAGTTGTTTTCTCTATATCTGCATCAACAGTTAAGCTTCCTCTTTCAAATTCAGCCTTTTTAACTTCTCCATCTCTGATTGCTTCTACTCTAAAATAACTTGATAACGCATTTACGGCTTTGGTTCCTACTCCGTTTAATCCTACTGCTTTTTGAAACGCTTTACTATCATATTTTCCTCCAGTATTCATTTTAGAAACACAATCTACCACCTTTCCTAATGGAATACCACGCCCGTAATCTCTTACTTTTACTACTTTATCTTTAATACTAATGTCAATATTTTTCCCATGACCCATAGCATATTCATCAATAGAATTATCTATTACCTCTTTCAATAAGATGTATATCCCATCATCATATGCGGCACCATCTCCAAGTTTACCAATGTACATCCCTGGACGTAATCGAATGTGCTCTTTCCAATCTAATGATCTTATATTATCCTCGCTATAAGTTGCTTCTTTAGCCATATATTATTCTCCGAATACTTATTTAATAGAGGGGTAAAATTATAAATAAATCAATTTTTAACACGCGTTACTTCTAAACCTTTTCAAGGTTTTATTAACATTTTATGAATAAAATCGGTGTTAATTTTTTTCTAAATCTGTCAACCTTTTTTTCAGGTCTTTTAGTTCAATACCAACACTTCTCATAAGACTTAAAATATTTGATGGATTAAGCTCATCTTCTTCATATTGACCAATGCACAAGTTTAGTTTGAATTGCCATATTTCCATAATTTCAGAAATATGAATTGAATAAGGTTGATAAGCTTTATTATCTGAAGAGAGGGTTAAATAATTACTTTCTAAATCGTGAGTAAAAACACGCTTATAAACCAATCCGTCATCTTTAGTTAAAATGATATAGCAAAAATTATTTTTTACATTTTTAGGGTTCTCCATATATTCTGCCACAACCACATCACCATCTTTCACCCAAGGATGCATCGAATCTCCTTTAATTGGAAATGCACGATGTTTGCCTGTCGGTAAAAAATCTAAACTCATAATAGGTAGGTCAGCAATAAATTCTGTATCGGAATATCCTTGTAAATAACCTGCTGAAGCTTCTTTAGTAACTACCTCTATTACATTTTCATTGTGTTCGTCTACTCGCATCGGAAATAATACTCGCTGATTTCCTATATCAATAAATGTATCATCTTCAGCCAATGTTAAATCATTTTTCACCAAAGCGTCTATTGGTATTTTAAAAAAATCGGACAGCTGTACCAATGTTTCAATTGAAGGTTCAGAACGACCCTCTTCATAAGAACCTATCCTAGATTTAGTTATATCTAACTCTTTTGAAAACTGTTCTTGTGTTAACTCTTTAAGCCCTCTTAAGTGCTTAATATTTTTTGCTATTTTTTCCATAACTACAAATATAAGTCAAAATATCTATAATTTGTAGTTATATTTGTAAAAAAAATTAAATTTAGTAGGATATGGAGCAAATTATAAAAGGAAGAGGAAGCCAAATTAAAGTGAAAAACAAATTTTCAAGAAATGAATATACGATTGAACACATTGAAGGTATTGATATTCCCGATTTAGAAAACAGTAAAACAAAATTTATACCTGAGCATCCTAAAAAGATTGTAAACAAGGTATATAGTCCGACTGTTCCTTTTATGTATTCTATGAATCCTTATCAAGGGTGTGAGCATGGATGTGTTTATTGTTATGCGCGTGAAAGTCATCAATATTGGGGGTATGGTGCGGGCTTAGATTTTGAAAGAAACATTATTTACAAACCTGAGGCTCCTGAATTATTAGAAAAACAGTTTAACAACAAACGTTGGGAAGTTAGCCCAATAATGCTCTCCGGAAATACAGACTGCTACCAACCCATTGAAAGAAAAATGAAAATCACCAGAAGATTATTGGAAGTTTGTTTAAAGTACAAACACCCTGTAAGCATTTTAACCAAAAATGCTTTAGTGCAAAGAGATTTAGATATTTTGGTTCCATTAGCAAAACTCAACTTAGTTAAAGTAGGTTTGAGTATTACGTCTTTTGATAATAAATTGAGAAGTGTTTTAGAACCTCGAACAGCATCAGTAAAAAAGAAACTACAAACCATAGAGCTACTCTCCAAAAACAAGGTGCCAGTTATGGTGATGGTAGCACCTATAATACCTGGGCTTAATAGCCATGAAATACCCACCATCGTAAAAAAAGTTGCTGAGCTTGGTGCTTTAAGCGTGGGTTATACAACTGTTAGGTTAAATGGAGAAATAGCAGAAATTTTTGAAAACTGGATTCGAGAAAATTATCCTGATAGAGCTGACAAAGTACTTAATCAAATTAAAGAAGTTAATGGCGGTAATCTTTATAGTAAAGGAAAAAACAGAATGAAACTACACGGAGAAACTTCGTTTATGATTAAAAACATGTTTAGAGTGGCTAAGCAAAAACACTTAAAAGGTAGAAAAATACCCGAATATGATTTAACTGCTTTTTCTAGAACAAGTGACCAGCTTAGGTTGTTTTAATCTTATCGAGAATTAGGATTTAAACAATATTGATTAGTTTTGAAAAAATGATTAATAAGCACTAAAGTTTAAATTTTGAGGCTTTAATATTGTTTGATAGCTTTTCTTTATGGACTCAAAAATCTATGACGTTATTATTATTGGCTCAGGTTTTGGTGGAGCAGCGTCTGCCTTAAAGCTTACCAAAGCAGGAAAATCTGTTCTTATTATAGAGAGAGGAAGACCTGTTGAAAGAAATGATGATGACTGGAATTCAGAAAAAATATTGGTAAAGAAAAAGTACAAAGGTCCCATCCCTATTCATGTTAAACAGTATAATCAAAAGGAACACAACCCTTTATTCGATAATGAAGTTATTGGTGGCTCTTCCGTTTTTTATGGTGGAGCATCACTAAGGTTAAGAGAAAATGATTTTAAGCATTGGCCTTTAAATTATGAAGATTTCGAAAAGTATTATACTGAAGCTGAAATATTTCTTGAAGTTCATGGTGATAGCAGTAAAGATGTGTTTAACCCTCAACGCTCAAAGCCCTATCCTTTTTCGCCAATAGAACTTACCCCACCCGCACAAAGGATTTATGATGCAGCCAAAAAACTAAACTTCTCTCCATTTCCTATTCCAATGGCTCTAAATTTTAAAAATAAGGAGCGAACACTATGTGAACAATGCACGACATGTGACGGGTTTCCTTGTAAGATTAAAGCTAAAAACGATGTAACTCAAAACCTGTTAGCTACGGCCACAAATAATGGAGCTGAAATTCTCTCAGAACATCTTGTTTCAAAACTCAATGAAAAAAATGGTAAGATTGAATCCGTTACAGCAATTGACATCAACTCTAAAAACAAAATCGAATTAAAGGCTAACTTATTTATTTTATCAGCCGGAGCACTACAGTCTCCAGCGCTTCTCTTAAGGTCGGGTCTTTCTAAATCTGACCAATCGGGCCTTATCGGAAAGAATTTAATGCGACATTGTAACGCTGTTGTACTAATGATTTTCCCATTTAAAACAAACCCAAATAAAAACTTTCAAAAACAAATTTGTTTTACTGATTTTTATGAAAAAGAAAGAGCAAAACTTGGAACGTCTGTCGGAATAATTCAAGATTTTTATACGCCAGCAGCCAAAACAATCAAAGCTCATGCTCCAGTTGGATTAAAAACTATCGCAAGTCTTGTAGGTCAACATTTTCAAAATTTATTATGTATAGCCGAAGACGATCCTCAAGAATCAAATAAGGTTAGTCTATCCGAAGAAGTGGACGAATTTGGTTTAAAAAAAATATTAGTTCATCATCAATACACCAAAAATGATTACTTAAGACGTGATTTATTGATAAAAAATGCCAAGAAAATTTTAAAAAAAGCTGGAGGCTTATTCTCGAAAACACACATTATAGACTCTTTTTCTCATGCTACTGGGACTATTAGGTTTGGAAATGATCCAAATAATTCTGTTTTAAATATTAACTGTAGATTACATAATATTAAAAACCTCTATGTCTTGGACAGTAGTTTTATGCCTACATCCGGAGGAGTAAACCCAAGTTTGACTATTACTGCAAACGCTCTTCGGGTTGGAGATATTCTAGTAAATGAGGCTTTATGAAAAAAGTTACATTCATAGGGTGCGGGAAAATTGCAAAAATGCATGCAAAGAATTTAAAAGGAAAAGTTCAGCTGCAATTTCAAAGTAAATCGACTAAAAGTGCACAGGCTTTTGCTAAAACTTTTAACGGCAGCTTTTTTAATAGTTTTAAAGATGCGATTGCTTCTGATACAGATGCTTTTTTTATAACAAGTCCTGTTCAAAACCATTCTGAGCAATGCCTAGAAATATTAAAACTTAATAAAGCATTAATTGTTGAAAAACCTTTAATAACAACAAAGGATGAACTTTTAAAACTTGAGATCGCTTACCGAGATTCTAAATCGCCATTTTTTATGATTGCCGAGAATTATTATTATAAACCTATTCTGCAAAAAATAAAAAACTTAAAAGAGGAGTATCAGCTCGGGGCAATTAAAGACATTTTTATTAGAAAAGAAAAAACACAAAAAACATCATCTTGGAGAAATGAATTAGGTGCACTACATGAAGGCGGCATTCATTTTGTTTCAATGATTTCAGATTTAATGGAGCATAGAGAAGTAAAAAATATTATTGTTGATTTTCCTCAATCAAAATGGCCAGAACGCCAATCTATACTCACAATTGAATATGAACACGCAAAAGCTAGACTAATTTATTCATGGGATACTCCTTCAAAAACATTTGGGTTTTTGCAAAAATCTTACATTCAGTTTGAAAATGGGCGGATTGAATTTGAATCTAATGGACTTGGTGGAGCTTTGATAATGAATGATAAAAAATCTTACTTTTTTCCGCCAGAATTAAGTGACCTTATGGGTTATAAAAAAATGACTAAAGATTTAATTCACTGCATGGAGACCAAAAACCCTGAACCTTATTCTGATTTTAAAAAAACCATTTATGACCTCAATATTATATTTGCAGCTTATAAAATTGCTGGGTATTAAACGTTAAATCTAAAGTGCATAATATCTCCATCTTCTACAACATACTCTTTTCCTTCTATTCCTAATTTACCAGCTTCTCTGCAAGCTGTTTCCGAACCTAAAGCAATAAAGTCATTGTATTTTATAACTTCAGCCTTAATAAAACCTTTTTCAAAATCGGTATGAATTACTCCTGCAGCCTGAGGAGCAGTCATTCCTTTATTTATAGTCCAAGCTCTTACCTCTTTTACTCCTGCAGTAAAATAAGTATCTAAGTTTAATAGCTGGTAGGCGGCCCTGATTAAGACATTAACTCCGGCTTCAGATAATCCAATATCTTGCAAAAACTCCTGTCTTTCTTCGTAAGTATCTAATTCTGCTATATCAGCTTCTATTTGTGCTCCAATCATAATTACCTGAGCATTCTCATTTTTTACAGACTCCTTTACAGTTTCAACATAAGTATTACCAGTTACTACAGAATTTTCGTCTACATTACATACATACAGTACTGGCTTTGCAGTTAATAAATGAGCATCTTTTACATACTCATATTCTTCATCTGTTACCTCAACCGTTCTTGCAGATTTACCAGCTTCTAGAGCTGCTTCATATCGCAATAAAACTTCCTGTTCTTTAACTACCGCTTTATCTCCAGTCTTTACTTTTCGTTTTATGCCATCCAGTTTCTTTTGTACAGTTTCTAAATCTTTCAACTGTAATTCAAAATCAATTACCTCTTTATCATTAATAGGGTTTATTTTTCCATCTACATGCACCACGTTATCATCATCAAAACATCTTAGAACATGAATAATAGCATCTGTTTCTCTAATATTAGCTAAAAACTTATTCCCCAAGCCTTCTCCTTTACTAGCCCCTTTAACCAATCCAGCAATATCAACAATCTCAATAGTTGTTGGTTGAACCCTTTCCGGATGAACCAAACTTTCTAACTTTTCTAACCTATCATCTGGAACAGTAATAACACCAATATTTGGTTCTATTGTACAAAAAGGGAAATTTGCCGATTGCGCCTTTGCATTAGACAAACAATTGAATAAAGTAGATTTACCAACATTCGGCAACCCAACTATACCACATTTTAAAGCCATAATCTGTTCATTTTTAGGGCAGCAAAGATATAGTATTAATTTGAATAGTTTCTAACAATCTGTTACTGATAATATATCAGCGAAATGAAGGAATTCAACACAAACTTTTAGGTATTTTTGGCATTGTTAATGCGTGGATAACTTCAAAAAAAAGAAGATGGCTGAAGAAAGTAAGGCTCAATTAATTATTTACAAGATCTTAAACCCTTTCATTATGCTTATGCATAAAATGGGCGTGACACCAAATATGATTACTTCATTTGGATTAATCTTGAATATTGTTGCTGCAATAATTTTTGTTATAGGTGCCGAACAACCAGATAGAATTAATATGACATATATTGGTTGGGGTGGTTTTACCATTTTAATTGCTGGATTATTTGATATGATGGATGGGAGATTAGCAAGAATTGCAAATTTATCAAGCTCTTATGGTGCCTTTTATGATTCAGTGATTGACCGGTATAGTGAATTAATTATGTTTTTGGGTATTTGTTATTACCTCATCTCTCATGATTATTTTTTAAGCTCTCTCTTTGCTTTTGTGGCTTTAATTGGCTCTATGATGGTAAGTTATACAAGAGCACGTGCTGAAAGCCTTGGTATAGACTGTAGTGTTGGAATGATGCAAAGACCAGCTAGGGTGGTTACAATTGGAGCAGCGGCAATGTTCTCTGGTATCATCTATCATTTTACTGACCATTTTATATTTCGGCTAGACGAACCTAGCTTCACACTTTTTGAATCAATTTCAATTTTCACTTTACCCGTAACATTTGTTGCAATTATGTCAAATCTAACTGCAATACAGAGATTGAATCATGTTAGAAAAGAGCTTAATAAAAGGGATAATGCTTAAATATTTTATTACATCAATCCTCCCCTTATTACTTACTATTACTGGATACTGTCAAGATAAAACAGCTGTGTTTGATGGTCATACCGTACCTACTGATGAAAACTTGATGTTCTACATTCAAAAAGATGTTAATCCAAACACCGTTGTTTATGCCTTAAAATTAGGCCCTGATGGAAAAATTAACCCTAATGATCCCATCGAGGTTTTTTGGAGGAGATATGAAGAAGATGGTAGAAAAAAGAAATTAGGATGGCTTGAAAAAACATTTGCTTTTGACTTCAAAGTGAGGCCTGTCAAAAATCAGAGTAATACTTATGTTTTTAGTTTGGTGGCAATGAAAGATAAAGATATTTTCGTTACTCAAAATAAAAATGGAACTCCTAGAGTATTTATGAAAATTTCAGGTCAAACAGCTATATTAAAACGTATCTATGTAACAGTAGACGATTCAAAAAAAATACACCGTGTATTATCAATGGAGCTTTTTGGCCGAGATTTTAAATCGGATAAATTGATTTATGAAAAAATCGTAAATAAGTAATTTAAATCTAGCTATCACTCTTTTAAAGCAATGATTAATAGTTATAAAAATGTACCTTATAACCATTAGGAATTATTATATTTGCCGTCTGAAAATTTAATTCAAAAACAGAATAATATGAGTCAAGATATTGCTAGTGCAGAAGGAAGGTTGGGTATTTTATTGCCGGGTTTGGGCGCAGTTGCAACAACTTTAATTGCTGGTGTTTATGCAGTAAATAAAGGAATTTCAAAGCCTATTGGTTCAACATCCCAAATGGGAACTATCCGATTAGGAAAAAGGACTGATGACAATACTCCGCTAATAAAGGATTTTATTCCTTTGGCTGATATCAGCAAAATAGCTTTTGGTGGTTGGGATCTATTTGAAGACAATGTTTATCAATCTGCTACTCATGCCGGTGTTCTTGATAGATATTTATTAGAGCAATTAAAGCCTGAGTTAGAAGCAATCAAACCAATGAAAGCTGTTTTTGATAAAAAATATGTTACTAAATTAGAAGGGTCTCATATCAAAACTGGTGCTAATAAAATGGAATTAGCTGAACAGTTAAGGCAAGATATTAGAGATTTTAAAGCTGCTAACAATTGTGATAGATTAGCAATGGTATGGTGTGGTTCTACTGAAATTTATATTGAAGAATCTGCTGTTCATCAAACAATTGAAAGCTTTGAAGAAGGATTAAGGAATAATGATGAAAACATCCCATCAAGTATGCTTTACGCTTATGCGGCAATACAAGAAAATATTCCTTATGCAAACGGAGCACCTAATTTATCAGCAGATATACCAGCTTTAGTTCAATTAGCAAAAAATAACAATGTACCTATATGTGGTAAAGATTTTAAAACCGGACAAACCTTAATGAAAACTATTCTAGCCCCAGGGTTAAAGGCAAGGTCTTTAGGTATAGCAGGTTGGTTTTCTACCAATATTTTGGGAAACAGAGATGGAGAAGTACTAGACGATCCTGCAAGTTTTAAAACTAAGGAAA
This sequence comes from Vicingaceae bacterium, assembly GCA_041603555.1. GTDB lineage: Bacteria > Bacteroidota > Bacteroidia > Flavobacteriales_E > Vicingaceae. The sequence continues at coordinate 12,295 of JBFIEB010000005.1, read as the reverse complement.
TGTCTAAACTAAGTGTGTTAGATAGTATTTTAGAACCAAACAAAAATGCAGATTTATATAAAGATTTGTATCATAAAGTTAGAATCAATTATTATCCGCCACATGGCGATAATAAAGAAGGTTGGGATAACCTAGATATTTTTGGTTGGTTGGGATACAAAATGCAAATTAAAGTAGATTTCTTATGTAGAGACTCTATTTTAGCTGCCCCACTTGTTCTTGACCTTGCTATCTTTCTAGATTTAGCTTCTAGAGCAAATATGAGTGGTATTCAAGAATGGTTATCATTTTTCTTTAAGGCTCCTCAGACTCCAGCTAAAAATATGCAACCTATGCATGATATTTTTAAACAAGAAATGAAATTAAAGAATACGCTACGTTATTTACAAGGAGAAGATTTAATTACACATTTAGGGTTAGATTACTATGAAGAAGTGAAAGAAAAAGTTTAATTTTTCTATTCAGTCATTTATATAACTAAGCTGTTATTTCTATGAAATGGCAGCTTTTTTTATTTTTGCATTAATGAAGTTTGTATATAAGCTATTAACAACAGTAGTAGGTGCAGGATACTCTCCACTTGCACCGGGAACTGCAGGGGCAATTGTTGGCTGTGCTGCTTTATGGTTTTTCGAAAAATACAACCTCATTTCTACCACCACCACTCCACTCTTGTTTATCGGATTAATTGTAATTACCACAATTTTAGGAATTATAGCTACTGATAAATTAGAAAATGAATGGGGGAAAGACCCTTCCAAAGTGGTGATTGACGAAGTAATTGGGATGTGGATCACAATGATGTTCGTTCCTTTTACATGGTTGAACCTGTTAATTGGTTTTATTTTATTCCGATTTTTTGATATTGCTAAACCGTTAGGAATTAGAAAACTTGAAGATTTAGGTGGAGGTATTGGTGTAATGGCTGATGATATGTTGGCGGGAATCTATGCCAACATTGTTTTACAAGCTATCATTTATTTTATATGAAAAAGGATAATTGGTTCCATAATCTTTTTCGTCATCAAATTGCAGCTTTAATTGCTTGGCTTGTCGATTTTGGTATACTCATCCTATTAACAGAAGTATTTAATATTTGGTACATAACATCAACTACTATTGGTGGTATAGGTGGAGCATTAGTTAATTTCTACATATCCAGTTATTGGGCATTCTCTGGATCAAAAAACAGTTTAAAAAATCAATTAGTTAAATATATCATGGTAACAATAGGAAACCTTTTACTCAACATTCTACTTATATATATATTAACTGATTGGTTAATTATTGATTATAAATTATCTAAAGTAATAGCAGGTATTACCATAGCCATCTTTTATAATTTTTTGTTAATGCGCCATTTTGTTTTTAAAAAGTAGTAGACATAATGTTTAACAGAATTGTGTTGAAAAGAACACTAACAATTCAGCAGATTACCCCAAACCTTTACTTATCATTACATAATTAAAAAATCTATCCTTATGGAAAAGTTTCGGTTATTCTTTCTATTTTCTATTGTTTCAGTCTTATTAGTCTCTTGTGGCGAAAGTGATAAATCTAACGACTCTTTAGGCAAAAAGATATTCAGGTACAATGAATCAGCTGGAATTACCTCATTGGATCCTGCATTCGCTAATAGAAATATAGAAAACACTTGGGCATGTAATCATTTGTATAATGGATTGGTTCAGATGGATGAAACCTTAAAGATTCATCCTTCTATTGCAAAGAGTTGGGAAATTTCTGAGGATGGAAAAGTCTATACCTTTCATTTACGTAATGATGTACATTTTCACGATCACGAATTGTTTCCGGAAGGAAAAGGAAGAAAAGTTATTGCTAGAGACTTTGAATATAGTTTTAGTCGAATAATGGATGAAGCCATTGCCTCACCAGGCGCCTGGATATTTAATAATGTAGATTTTATAGAGGAAAATAACTTCAAAGCTTTTGAAGCCGTTGATGATACCACGTTTAAAGTCTACTTAACAAAACCTTTCCCACCTTTCTTAGGTATTTTAACGATGCAATATTGCTCTGTTTTACCTCAAGAGATTGTTAATCATTATAAACGAGATTTTAGAAATAACCCCGTTGGAACTGGTCCTTTTAAATTTAAAGTTTGGGATGAAGGAAACAAAATGGTACTTCTAAAAAATGAAAAATACTTTGAAAAAGATGAAGAAGGAAATCAACTACCTTACATTGATGGTGTAGCTATTACTTTTGTAAAAGATGTAGAGATTGAATTCTTAAAATTCTTAAATGGAGAACTTGATTTTATTTCTGGTAGAGAAGGTGGAAATAAGGAAGCTATTTTTACCAACGAGGGCACACTAAATAAAGAATATGCAGATAAAATAACCATGCAAACTCATCCTTATTTAAACACAGAATATCTGGGAATATTAGTAGACCCCGACTTGGCTATAGTAAATAAAAGTCCCTTGAAAAATAAGCTTATCAGACAAGCGATTAATTATGGGTTTGATCGTAAACAAATGATTGCTTTTTTAAGAAAAAACCTTGGAACACCTGCTCATGCCGGATTTATTCCTAAAGGGTTACCTTCTTATAATGATAAAATTGTACATGGATACAACTATAACCCTGAACTAGCGAAAGAATTATTAGAGGAAGCTGGTTATACAAAAGGGGAGAGTATACCGGAAATAACCCTATATACAACTGCTGATTATGTTGACTTATGTGAGTTTATTCAACATCAATTAAGTGAAATTGGTATTAAAACCAAAGTAGATTTAAACCCTGATATTACTCACAGAGAATTGGTTGCTCGATCTAAATTAAATTTCTTTAGAAAATCTTGGATAGCGGATTATCCAGATGGAGAAAATTATTTAGCTTTATTCTATAGTAAAAACTTTACCCCTCACGGACCTAACTATACTCGCTTTTGGAATTTTAATTTTGACAAACTTTATGAGAAAGCTCAATCTGAAACAAATGATTCTTTAAGATATAGTTATTACCAGCAGATGGATCAAATTCTCATAGAAGAAGCTCCTATAGTCCCATTATATTATGATGTAGTAGTTAGACTGACACAAAAAAATGTTGTTGATTTAGGAATTAATCCAACGAATCTATTGACTTTAAAGAAGGTTAAGATTAATTAATTTTCATGCTCCCTTCCCTTAATCTTTTCTCCCTGATATTTTTTATCTAGGGCTATATTTTCTTCTAATAATTTTTTAGAAGGACCTTTTTCTAATAATTCATCTAAGTTTGGTTGACCAGCATTTACCCATGCCGTGTACCAGTAGCTTCCTATCTTAATAATAGATTGTGTTAGCCTGCGCTCTACCATTCCATTAAGCAAGTCATGGTATTTGTTAGAGTATTCTTCTGAATAGGTTTTAACTAGAACTGTTCCTCTATTTTCGTGAGAGTACTTTTGGTCTGAAGGAAATTCATCGTTTAATTTTCTTTCTAAATCTAAAACAGAATCTTTGGCAGCAAAACTTTGTTTTACTGTTTCCCATTCATCATCTAAAATGTGTTCTATATATTCAGCTCGCCCAACAAAAAAATCATAGTCTTTATGTTTTAGTTCTGGTAATCTTGATTCCCAAAAACCATGTATTCCTCTCTGACCAGTCAATTGACCATTATAATTTTCAGTAGTATGCAATGGCACATGGGAATCCCCAATATAATGCCCTAAATCAGCTGATAAATGTAAAATTCTGTCCACATCTTTAGCTTCAAAAGCTTTTGTTAAACGCATCATCATCAAATTAACATGCCAGGGAACTATTCCATAAGCTTGAAGCGTATCTTCTGAAAACTTTTCTACAGCATCTTTCCATTTTTTTGGCATCACTTCAAATGGATCTTCTCCATTATGAACATAATGATCAATATCTATGTAATGTCTTGGAGCTTCACCTTCAGCTGCATATCTTCTTTTATCAGGGTCTACAGCATGTTCAGTAATGTATTCGATGTTTTTTTTATAGAACTTAATCATTTCTGGGGGCAAAGTAAAAACCGCCATTCTATTAATTTTTTTATGTCCGAAAAAACCCCAAGAATAAGTTGTTTCTTGAAAAAAAGAAATAAGAAAACAGATGAATACTATACTAAGAGTGTATTTAAATAAAAATTTCAAAATGATTATTTATTGCTACTTACAATTACATCGCCCTCTATAACTGGAACAATATTCGATTGGTCTAAAGTTAAGCAATAAATGATATCTTCTTCTAAATTTAAACGGCTTAACCTTTTTCTGTGTGATGACTCTCCGAGGAAATCATACATGTCATTCTTAGCAGCATCATACATATTTATTGAGGCAATACTTGAGTCTGACAAATTTGTAAATCTTAAATTTTTAGAAATTTTTTGAGCAACGGCTCCAGCAAACAGTGTGTCTTCTAAGTTAAAACGATCTTTCCAACCAGCGCAGAGTAACAAAACATCTTTATCCTCTTTTTCTACATAATCGCAAACTGCAGAAAAATTAGTAAACGCTCCAATAACAACTCTACTAGCATCTTTGGCTATTTCAATGGCTCTTGTACCATTGGTGGTTGTTAATACAATAGATTTATCTTTAAACTTATTATCCTTAAACGTCAGCGGTGAGTTACCAAAATCAAATCCATCCACTACCTCTGCACTTCTTTCTGCCCCCACTAAAAAACCTTGTTTTTTATATTTAATTGCCTCCTCAAGGGTTGCAACAGGAATTAAACTATCAATACCAGATTCAAAAGCAGCGCATATAGCAGAAGTTGCTCTAAAAATATCAATTACAACTACAGTACAATCATTATTATCAAAATAGACAGGAAAAAGAGCTGGTGAGAAAACTACTTCAACTTTTCTGGTATTACCCGATGATTCTTCACTCATACTTACGCCTTATAAAATGGCATTTTAACCACTTTAGCTTTGATTGATTTATCTCTGATCGAGATATAAATTTCTGAATCAATTTTAGAAAAATCAGTTTTTACATAACCCATTCCAATAGCTTTATTTAAAGAAGGAGCCATGGTGCCAGAAGTAACTATTCCTATATTATTTCCATCCACATCAACTATTTCATAATCGTGACGGGGAATGCCTCTTTCAAGTAATTCAAAGCCTACTAATTTTTTTGTAACTCCCTCTTCCTTTTGTTTTTTTAAATTATCCGAATTCACAAAATCTTTAGTGAATTTAGTAATCCATCCTAACCCTGCCTCAAGAGGTGATGTAGTATCATTTATATCATTACCGTATAAGCAAAACCCCATTTCTAATCTTAAGGTATCTCTACATGCCAACCCTGCCATTTTCATGTCTACAGCTTTACCAGCTCCTTGAACAGCATTCCAAATTACATCAGCATCTTTATTTTCAAAATAGATTTCAAAACCTCCCGCACCAGTATAGCCAGTGGAAGATATAATCACATTTTCAACACCAGCAAATATCCCTCTTTGAACTGTGTAATAAACCATATCCAAATCCATATTGGTTAGTGGCTGTAACATTTTTTGTGCGTTAGGCCCTTGTACAGCCAATAAAGATATATTTGATGAATGATTTTCAATTTGGACACCAGTTGTATTGTGCTTACTAACCCATTCCCAGTCTTTTTCTAAATTGGCTCCATTAACCACTAACATGTATTCGTTTTCAGCTAACATATATACCAATAAATCATCCACTATTCCACCATCGTTATTTGGAAAACAAGAATATTGAACTTTGCCTACAGATAGAACCGAAGCATCATTTGAAGTAATACGTTGAATTAATTCCAACGCTCCTTCACCGATGAGCATAAATTCTCCCATATGCGAAACATCAAATACCCCAACATTATTTCTTACGTTTAGATGCTCGTCAGTTAAACCTGTGTATTGTAAGGGCATATTAAATCCTGCAAAAGGAACCATTTTAGCTCCCAAATCTATATGCTTTTGCTTTAAAGCAATGTCTTTTATATCTAACACTTCCATATTACAATTTTTAGTGAAACAAATGTATTAAAAGATTTAGAGTTAAGAGAGGGCTCACTATGCTTTTATTCTTGTTAGTGCTTATTCTTTTAATTTCGTGTTAATTCCTATCTTTGAAAAAAATCGTTTTAATGACTTTTAGAGGTAAAAAAGACCCTTAGCTTTTCAGTTATTATTTTTATTTTTGCTGCACTAAAAATTATACATACACTATAAAATAATTATCAATGGCAAATGCATTTTTTAACGTACCCATAGCGGATAATGAACCAGTATTAAGTTATGCTCCTGGTAGTCCAGAAAAAGGGGAACTACAATCAGTTTACGCCCAATTAAAAGGTCAAGAAATTGATGCCCCCATGCATATAGGAGGAAAAGAAGTAAGAACAGGGAACCTAGTTTCTATGCACCCTCCTCACGACCTTCAACATAATTTAGGCAATTTTCATAAAGGTGATGCATCTCATGTTCAGCAGGCAATTGACGCGGCAATGGCAGCTCGTGAAGAATGGGCAAATACTCCATGGCAAGATAGGGCTGCTATTTTTTTAAAGGCTGCAGATTTATTAGCTGGCCCCTATAGAGCAAAACTTAATGCTGCTACTATGCTTTGTCAAAGTAAAAATGCATATCAGGCTGAAATAGATGCAGCTTGTGAACTGATTGACTTCTTTAAATTTAATGTGCAATACATGAGTGATATCTATGCTGAACAACCAGAGTCATCTCCAGGGGTTTGGAATAGATTAGAATATAGACCGTTAGAAGGGTTTGTTTTTGCTTTATCGCCATTTAATTTTACTTCTATCTGTGCTAATTTATGTGCTGCTCCTGCAATGATGGGAAATGTTGTTGTTTGGAAATCTGCCAATTCTCAAATATATTCTGCACAAGTAATCATGGAACTGTTCAAAGAAGCTGGTGTACCGGATGGCGTTATTAATTTAGTTTATGTTAGTGGACCCGAAGCAGGAGAAGTAATTTTCAAACACCCTGATTTTGGAGGTATTCATTTTACAGGTTCTACAGGAGTTTTTAAAAACATCTGGAAAATGATTGGAAATAATATTGATACCTACAAATCATATCCAAGAATTGTTGGTGAAACTGGTGGTAAAGATTTTATTGTCGCTCATAAATCTGCTAAAGCAAATGAAGTTGCCACAGCAATTACTAGAGGTTCTTTTGAATACCAAGGGCAAAAATGTTCGGCAGCATCCAGAGCATATTTACCATCGAACATAGCCGATGAAGTACTTGATTTAGTTAAAAAAGATGTAGCCTCTTTTAAAATGGGTTCTCCCGAAGATTTTGGTAATTTTATTAATGCAGTAATTGATGAAAATAGCTTTGATAGTATTGCTGAATATATTGAGTATACAAAAACCAAAGATGATGCTGAAATTATTTGCGGTGGAAACTATGATAAATCGAAAGGATATTTTATAGAACCTACTGTGGTGGTTACTACCAATCCAAATTTCAGAACATTATGTGAAGAAATTTTTGGTCCGTTTATGACCATTTACGTTTATGATGAGAACGATTTTGAAGGAATATTAAAAACTGTTGATGAAACTTCTGAATATGCACTTACAGGTTCTATTATGGCTCAGGATAGGTATGCTATTGGACTTGCAACTAAAGCGTTAGAAGGTGCTGCAGGTAATTTTTACATTAATGACAAACCTACTGGAGCAGTTGTAGGGCAGCAACCATTTGGAGGTGCTCGAGGTTCAGGAACCAATGATAAAGCAGGCTCATACCTTAACTTAGTGCGCTGGGTAAGCCCAAGAACAATTAAAGAAACTTTTGTTCCAGCAACAGATTATAAATACCCATTTTTGGGATAATTAATTTTTAATAACTATGAAAAAACTAATTGCACCAATCGCTGTTATTACAGCATTTTCACTAGCCTCTTGTGGAGGTAACGAAACAATTAAAGAAAAAACTATAGAGAATGTAGCAGAAACTTGTTTCTATTCTTATGACAACAATGCCGGAGCTCAAGTTAGATGGACTGCCTTTAAAACAACTGATAAGGTTGGTGTTGGTGGTCAGTTTGATCAGGTGAACGTTATCGCTGGTGATAAATCGACAAAAATTACTGATGTATTAAACACCATAAAATTTAACATCCCAACTGGTAGTACAAATACAGCTAATGAGGACAGGGATTCTAAAATTGTAAAATCTTTCTTCGGTGTTATGGAGGCAACTGATATAATTTATGGTCAGGTAAAGAGTTCTGATGGAGATAATATTAAAGGAACTTGCACCTTTTATTTAACGATTAACAATGTAGAAAGAGAAACGGTTTTAAATTATACCGTTGAAGATGCCACCATTAACCTAACCGGTGAAATTGACTTAACCAATTGGGGAGCAGAAAATGCTGTAGCTTCATTAAACGAAATTTGTGGTGTATTACATACCGGAGCAGATGGTGTAAGCAAAACTTGGCTCAATGTAGAGTTAGCAATTGAAACTACTTTAAAGAAAGCTTGCCATTAAAAAATTATTTCTCACAAAAAAGCCGCTAACGTTAGCGACTTTTTTTATATTAAATTCTATAAATCCAATTGTGAGTGTCTTCGATTCTACCCCTTTTTATGTCTTGTAAAACTTGTCCTATTTCATTAGATAATGTTCTACTTTCTAATGGGGGTAATTCAAATTTTTCGTTATTGTAGGTAATGGAAGAAACCTGAGCCAATGTAGCAGCCGTTCCTGTTCCAAAAACATCTTTTAAGCTACCATTTTTAGCAGCTTCAATTACTTCACTAACTGCTACTCTTCGCTCTTCTACTTTAACACCGAGCTCTTTGGCCAACGTTAAAACACTATCTCTGGTAATACCTGCTAAGGTAGTTTTTAAATCAGTAGTTGGTGTAATTAATGTATCCCCTATATGGAACATGATATTCATAGTTCCCGATTCCTCTATGTATTTATGCTCTTTAGCATCTGTCCAAATCAATTGCTTAAAACCTTGATCCTGACCTAATTTGGCAGGATAAAGTGCCGCAGCATAATTACCTGCTGCTTTTGCATAACCAACTCCTCCTTCACATGCTCTGCTATATTTTGTTTCAATTTTTACATGGACCTCCTCTGAGTAATAACTTCCTACTGGAGCTGTGAAAATGACAAATTTATACTCGTCCGCCGGCCTCACTCCTAGTAGTTCTTCACTAGCAAATAAAAATGGCCTGATGTATAAGGAACATCCATCTATTACAGGAACCCAGTCAGCATCAACCTCAATCAATAATTTTATTGCTTCCATAAACATTTCTGTAGGAATCTCTGGCATACACAACCTAGTTGCTGATAAGTTTATTCTTCTGGCATTTTCTTCTGGTCTGAAAAGAAAAATTTCTCCACTTTCATTTTTGTAAGCTTTCATTCCCTCAAAGACAGACTGTCCATAATGTATAGCAGCACATGCAGGACTCAATGTAATTGGAGCATAAGGCATAATTTTTAAATTTTGCCATTCTCCATCTTTATAGTCTGCTATAAACATGTGGTCGGAAAATTGCTTTCCAAACTGAATGTTGTTAAAATCTACAAATGGTAATTTAGAACCCTTCGCTTTTTCTATTTCTATGTTACTTACAGCATCCATTATCTTTTCTTCTCCTTTGTTCATGGCATAAAGATAGCAATTATAATTGTTGTATTATCACTAAATACAAGGTAGAATAAGGAAAATTTAACAAAGACAGGGGAATTTACCGCTTTAATTTGCCCTCCACTAAATTTAGCGCATTTTTAAGTTGTTCATCCTGAGTTATTTCAGAGTTATCAAGTTCTACAGCATCTACTGCTCTAATTAGCGGATTTTCGGTTCTACTGGTGTCATCATTATCCCGTGATGTGATGTTATTTAACACCTCTTCAAAAGATATATCATCTCCTTTGGCTTGCAATTCATCAAATCTACGCTGAGCTCTAATCTTATAATCAGCTGTCATGAATATTTTTAAATCGGCATTTGGAAATACAACTGTACCAATATCTCTTCCATCCATTACCAAACCTTTGTTTTTCCCTAATTCTCGTTGAATTTCTATCAATTTAGCTCTCACCTCTTTTACTTTAGCAATTTTACTTACTTGTCTAGAAACTTTAATTCCACGAATTTCTTTTTCGATGTTTTCATTATTCAAATAAGTTTCTGACACATTCAATCCTGAGTTATAAGAAAAAGAAACCTTAATCCGAGGTAAAGCTTCTATTAAACCTTGTTCATCAAAATGATTGTCTGATAATAATTGATTTCGAATTGCGTAAAGTGTAACTGCTCGATACATTGCACCAGTATCAATATAAATGTAATTTAATTCTTTAGCAAGCTGTTTAGCTAAGGTGCTTTTTCCACAAGAAGAATAACCATCAATGGCAATGATAATTTTATTCATCCTTGTTCCTTTTTTCTTTTTTAGATTTTACTATTTTAACTTTTTTCTCTTTTTTCACTTTGGGTTGTCGTATAACATCCTTTTTGCTATAATATTCAGACAAGTTAGTAGTAACCGTAAAATAATTAGAAGGCCCGGCCAAATGATACTTAGCGCTTCCATAGCTAATGTGAAATTTCTTTATTCTAAAACCTATTCCCCAACTGAATCCAACTAACCCCGGCTTATTATCGTGAGCCAACTCAGCTCTCCTTTTAAAATTAAACCCAAATCGCAACATAAAACTCTGTGAAGGAACAAACTCTCCACCTAATACTAAATGTCTAAATGTCTCATTAATGTAACTTGTTTTATTTCTTTCAGCCTTATCTTCATCTGTTAAACTTTCATTATTATTGGTTGCTACAATAGAATCATTATAAGATAAATTCCAATTTTGCAATTGAATCGCATCTAAAGAAAGTCTAAATGGCATGTGTCTAAACCTTTTAGATATACCTCCTTGAATTTCAAAAGGTATTGGTTCCTTATCACCTCCTTCAACATATGGACTTAATTGCGCTCCTACATTTTTAATTACTAAAGATGCCGTAAATCCTTTTGATGCATTATAATATGTACCCGAAAAATCCATGGCTACCCCAACAGAATTGTAGATGTATAAACTAGAATAAATTGGTTTTAGGTTAGCACCTACTGAAAAAGATGAATCAATACTTTTTCCCCAACCTAATACAAAAGCGTATTCTGAAGCAGTAAAGGTTCCTAACGTATTTCCTCCTTCATCTGTCTCTAAAAAATCTCCATAATTGATATATCTAATCCCTGCTGAAAAAGTACCTGCTTTTTTAAAGTCCTTAACATAAGAAGTATATCCATGATTAATATCTGCAAAATAATTGAGGTAGGATAGAGTTAACATCCCATTCATTTTGGAATTCAATAATGATGGGTTACTCAAGGATAAGGTAGGGTCATTATCATAAACTGCAATTACACTCCCTCCAAGTCCAGCAACTCTCGCAGAAATGGGAATATTTAAAAACTCATACGTATTGGTTCCCCCAATTTGAGCATTAGTACTAAAAGAGCCGAGCAATAAAAAAATGAACAAAAAAAACTTAGGAGACCTCATTAACTCTTTTTGTAAATAGTATATAAGTTTAAAATTTAGCACTGCTCTTCTTTTAAAATTACATGCCAAAATAATTATAACACGCATAGCGTGGCTAAAGTACGTATTAATTGTAAAAATATTGCTCGGCTCATTCTATAAATCTAATTTTCAAAAACTTTATCAATAGATTCTCAATCAAGTTGAGAATGTACTTATCCGGCTTTCGTAATTTGATTTCTTCAAATTCTCAAACCGATAACTAACACATCATCCGTTTGCTCTATTTCTTGTCTCCAGTTTTTTAAAGCATATTCTAAAAACCCTTGTTGTTCACTACCAGTCATAGTATTAATTGAAATCAATAGTTCTTTCATTTTATTTCGATTGAACTTCTTGTTTTTTTCACCTCCAAACTGATCAGCATAACCATCAGAAAACAAATACAACTGGTCATCCTTCTCTAATTGAATTTCAACATTAGAAAAAGTTTTCTCTACTCCGTAAAAATAGCCTATTGGAAAACGGTTGCCTTTTATATCCATTACTTCATTATCTCTAACAATCCAAATTGGTCGCATAGCTCCGGCAAAAGTCAATAAATTAATATCCAAGTCTATTACAGCTAAAGCTATGTCCATCCCATCACTCATTACGTCATAAGAATCTTCTTTTTGTAACAGGGTATTTACATCATTGTCTAACTCTTTTAATACTTCACTTGGGTCTTCAATTTCTCTTTTTACAATTATGTCTTTTAAAATTGAATT